>NZ_JAQRFO010000002.1:0-196213 GCF_028598775.1 Xenorhabdus aichiensis | reverse complement strand
TTACTGTTAGTTCGTAATGAATTAACTGTTTTAGTCACTCTTTAAGACTTTAAAGTTTTCGGCATCTTGCGATGCTGTCGATACTGTCTTGTGAGTGCCCACACAGATTGTCTGATTAAGTTGTTAAAGAGCGGACTGACTTAACGTAAGGTTTGGGTCAGTCAGGGCTGCGTATCTTACGCTTTTTGCCCGGAGAGTCAAGCGCTTATTTTCGCTTTTCTCTCGCTGGCCTCCGCGGCGTGTCTTCGCTCAGCGTCGGTCAGTGGTGGCGCATTATAGGGACTTTTCGGCCCCTGACAATAGTTTTTTTGAATTTTCTTTCCGTTCGTGTTTTTTTTCAACAAAATTAGCATTTACGCTCTTTTTTCAGTCAAAAATTGGTGTTATCGACGACAATGATTAAATCTATGCAGTAGGATAATGTGTTAAATAGAAGGGAAGTATGACATCCATACAGTTAAAAGAACAAAAACAAGTGGAAAAAAATACCCAGTAAGTAATCATCGATTATTAAAATATAACAGGATATCTAATGGTCAAATCTGCACGCAGTATGTCGGGATTGCCCTGGATTGCTGCGATAGCTTTTTTTATGCAATCCCTGGATGCAACCATCCTTAATACCGCATTGCCGGCAATTGCTGAAAGTCTTAATCATCATCCTCTGGCAATGCAGCCAGCCATTGTCAGTTATACCTTAACGGTGGCAATGTTAATTCCGGTCAGTGGTTGGTTGGCTGATAGATTCGGCACACAACGGATATTCATTTATGCCGTTTCCCTTTTTTCTTTAGGTTCACTCGCCTGTGCGTTATCCAGCAGTTTCTCTTTTCTGGTAGCTGCCCGCGTCATTCAAGGGATTGGTGGTGCCATGATGATGCCTGTTGCCCGTTTGGCATTACTGCGGGCATATCCTCGCAGCGAATTGTTGCCCGTTTTGAATTTTGTGACTATGCCAGGTTTGCTTGGTCCAATTTTAGGCCCCATGCTCGGCGGATTGTTAGTAACCTATGCAACTTGGCATTGGATCTTCATCATCAATATTCCTATCGGCCTACTGGGTATTATTTATGCCAGAAAGCACATGCCCAACTTTACCATGCCTAAATGCCCCTTTGATTTTCTGGGATTCATGCTATTTAGTGTAGGGCTGGTGATGCTTTCGGTCAGCTTGGATTTATTTGGCAATAATACTCTGCCTAACTATGTTCCCGTTGCGGTTATGGCGGGTAGTATCATTATGCTGTCAGGATATATCTTCCATGCCAAAAGGCATCCAAATCCACTCATCGACCTCCAGTTGTTCCAAACACGTACCTTTTCAGTTGGCATCACCAGCAATATTGCCACTCGCTTAAGTACGGGTTCTCTCTCATTTCTTATTCCGTTAATGCTACAAGTGGGTTTTGGTTACTCGGCGATTATTGCCGGGATAATGATGGCACCAAACGCCATTGGCGCAATTCTCGCTAAATCTTTTGTCACCAAGTTACTGACTCGATTTGGATATCGAAACACGCTCATTTGGGTCACGGTGATCATTGGTGTGATGATTGCACAGTTTTCGCTACAGACACCGGAGATATCACTCATCTTTTTGATCATTCCTCTATTTATTTTAGGAATGGCAATGTCCACGCAATTTACATCAATGAATACCATTACCCTTGGTGATTTGAATAATAACAATGCCAGTGCGGGCAATAGCCTATTGGCGGTTACTCAACAGTTATCTATCAGTTTAGGAGTAACAGTCAGTGCTGCAATCCTTCGGCTTTATGAGTCAGCAGAATACGGTTCAACAGTGGATCACTTCCACTATACCTTTATTACGATAGGCGTGATTACTCTAGCCTCTTCTTTTGTTTTCCTGTTATTGAAGAAAGAAGATGGCCGGAATTTGATTAAAAAGTAATGCCTTCAGCGTTTGGCTACAGAATTCCGTTCAATCAGTTTTGGCTTCAAAATCAATTGTTTTGGCTCAATTCCTGGATTGTCCATTCTATAGAGCAGAGTATCAATGGCCAGCTTACCCAATTCATCTTTGGGTTGATGAATGGTGGTCAGTGGTGGGGTCATGTAAGGCGCCATCGAAATGTCATCATATCCAATCACGGAGATATCATTGGGAACAGAAAGACCCGCCCTATGTAAGGCTTGATAAGCCCCAATAGCCATAGCGTCATTTCCTGCAAATACCGCCTCAGGAGGTTTAGATAATTGGAGTAGCTGTTCCATTGATGACAATCCACCAGCAAATTCAAAATCACTGTGGATTTCATACCCTTCAGGGATCTCTAACTGGGCATCTTTCATTGCTTTTCGATATCCAGCCAGACGCTGACGGGCTGGCGTCTTATCCTGTGGGCCAGCGATACAGGCGATTTTACGAAAACCTCGGCTAATCAGATAACTTGTGGCTAATTCGCCCCCCAATAGAGAGTTATCTTTGATGACATCACTGGATACATAAAAAGGCGACCAATCCATTGTTACCATCGGTATAAGTGGATATCGGAGCAGAAAATCATTGGGTAGTACCGCATTTTCAGAACACATGATTAACAAGCCATCAACACGTTTTTGCAACAGTGTTTCCATACTGCGGATCAGCCGCGTCACGTTACCTTCGGTATTACACAGAATTAAGCTGTATCCCCGCTCGTAACAATTCCGTTCAACTCCCCTGACAATTTCAGCATAAAACGGGTTATTACTGGTCGTGACCAGCATACCGATGGTTTTGGTTTGCTTAATTTTCAGACTTCTGGCCAAGGCGGAAGGAGCATAGTTCAACTCATCAATGGCCGCATTGACTTTCTTTTTCACTCTCTCACTGACATAACGGTTATCATTAATTACATAAGAGACCGTTGATGTCGATACGCCCGCAAGACGGGCAACGTCCTTCATAGTAGCCACGGTTAGTCCTGTTCAGCCAGAAATGCATCAATCTCACGTCGCCACGGAACAGCAGGCTGCGCTCCCTGACGTGTCACAGCAATAGCTGCCGCAGCATGGGCAAAACGAATTGCCGATACTATTTCTTTCCCTTCCAATAATCCCGTTACCAGAGCACCATTAAATGTATCGCCCGCCGCAATCGTATCGATTGCCTTGACTTTAAATCCAGGAACAATTTTACCTTGCTTGCCATTTTCACTCAGCCATACGCCACGGCTGCCCAATGTGATAATAACGATTTCAATACCTTTATTATGCAAGTCCTGAGCGGCTTTTTCTGCTCCCACATCATCTTTTACAGCGATCCCAGTTAAGTATTCCGCTTCTGTTTCATTAGGAGTGATGATATCGACCAAAGAAAGCAATTGTTCAGAGAGTTTCTGTGCTGGCGCAGGGTTCAAGACAACTTTGGTGTTATGTTTTCTGGCCGTTTCAGCGGCTAGCTGTACGGTTTCCAATGGTGTTTCGAGTTGTAATAGCAACACATCAGCCTCTTTGACCACCTGCTCATGATGGTGGAAATATTCAGATGTTAGTGCGCCATTCGCTCCTGCGCTAATGCCAATGACATTTTCCCCCTGCTGATTCACAAAAATCAGTGCTACACCCGTTGTTTCACCTTCAATAACTCCGATTGCCGAGGTATTGATATGATCTTTCGCCAATTGTTGACGGACACGCTCGCCAATATCATCTTGGCCAACACAAGCAATAAATGTAATGTCAGCACCACAGCGACCTGCAGCAACCGCCTGATTAGCTCCCTTTCCCCCAAATGCAACCTGATACTGTTTTCCCATCACGGTTTCCCCTGGCTGAGGAAAAGATTCGAGGTTCAAGATGTGATCTGCATTAATGCTACCCATCACGGCAAGTTTTGCCATACTCATTACATTTATTCCTGTTCAGCGATGATGCAGCCATCAAAACTGATGGCTGCATGGTAATACTGATTATTTTTTGATAACTAATTCCAATTCAACCGGGATAGTAGCGTCAACTTTTTCACCTTTCAGCACCTTGTCTGCTGTCTGGACGCCAATGATGCCAATCTGATCGGGGCGCTGTGCAATCGTTGCACTTAATTTACCGCTCCGTACAGCCTTGACGCCATCGTCAGTTCCGTCAAATCCGACAACCAGCACATCTTTTTTATTGGCTGTCTGCAACGCACGCAACGCACCGAGTGCCATTTCATCATTTTGGGCAAAAACGGCTTGTACTGATGGGTGGGCTGTCAGCAGGTTCTGCATGACATTCAGCCCCTTTGTGCGGTCAAAGTCAGCAGGCTGGCTGGCTAGCATATTGAATTGATGGTTTTTGGCGGCCTGAGAAAAACCTTCACTACGTTCACGTGCACCAGAAGTACCAGAGATACCTTCCAATTGAATGATTTTGGCATTGTTACCCAATTTTTCAGCGATAAAATCACCGGCCATTTTGCCACCCAAGCGATTGTCAGAAGCAATATGGCTGACAACGTTTCCTTTATTCGCCGTACGGTCAAGGGTGATGACCGGAATATTCGCCTTATTTGCCATGATGACCGCATTACCAACGGCGTCTGAATCTGTTGGGTTAATCAGCATCAATTTCGTGCCACGAACAGTCAAATCCTGTACGTTAGCCAGCTCTTTTGCCGGATTATCCTGAGAATCAAGCACAATCAGGTCATATCCGAGTTTATCAGCCTCTTTCTGTGCGCTGTCTTTCATCGTGACAAAGAAGGGGTTATTCAATGTTGAAATCACCAATGCAATGCTATCCTTCGCCAGTGCATTGGCACTCATGGTTGCACTCAAGGCTACGGCGGAGAGAATGGTTGCCAGCTTCTTCATTTTCATGTTGTTTTTTCCTGTAGGGTGAGGTTATTTACTACTTTTGTTATCAACCAAGACCGCCAGTAAAATCACAACTGCCTTGACGATCATCTGGTAGTTGGAAGAAATACCTAATAAGTTCAATCCATTGTTCAAAAAACCTAAAATCAGCGCACCAATCAGCGTACCGACAATCCGTCCCTTCCCGCCAGCCAGGCTGGTTCCCCCCAGCACCACGGCTGCAATGGCATCCAGCTCATAACCACTTCCTGCCATCGGTTGAGCAGAAGATAGCCGGGCCACTTCGATAATACTGGCCAGTGCTGCCAATAGGCCACATAGGGAATAAACGATTATTTTTATTTTATCAACGTTAATACCTGATAAACGTGTTGCAGATTCATTTCCGCCTAAAGCGTAGATGTAACGGCCAAGGCGAGTATGATGCAGAATGTACCAAGCAGCAGCAAAAACCAGCAGCATGATCCAGACTGGCGCCGGCACTCCTAATGGACGGCCAATGCCAAACCAGCCAAACAGATCGGCATTATCACTGAATCCGGTATTGATGGGACTACCATCGGTATAAACACGGGTAACACCACGCAATAACAACATCATCACTAATGTGGCAATAAACGCCTGGACTTTGCCCTTCGCAACAATAACACCAGTACATGCGCCAATCGCCGCCCCCAATGCCAGTGTCGCAGCAACTGCCACCAGCGCGTTGACATCCGTACCGACCATAGATGCAGCCACCGCTCCCGTCAGTGCCAGTAGAGATCCGACGGATAAATCAATGCCCGAAGTCAGGATCACCAACGTCATTCCCACCGCCATGATAGCGTTGACAGAAGTTTGCTGGAGGATATTAAACAGGTTATTCAGTGTGAAAAAATTGGGGCTGAGGAAGGAAACAACAACAATCAGAATCAATAGTGCAATCAGTGATTTCTGCTCCATCAACCAGGCTTTCGTGAGCCAACGTCTGGAGGTTGGTGCTGTGTTAGAATTCATATCTCTTATCCTTGATCATTATCTTTCAACTGCACCGTATTGTTTGCCGACAGCAGCGGCCATCAGCGCTTCCTGAGAGGCGTTATCCGCACTGAACTCACCACTTATGCCACCTTCATGCATCACCAGAATACGATCACTCATTCCCATGACTTCCGGCATCTCAGACGAGACCAAAATGATGCTCAAACCTTCTTTTTTGAACTGATTGATCAACTGATAGATCTCTTTCTTCGCACCGACATCCACTCCTCGGGTTGGCTCATCCAGAATCAATACCTTCGGGCGAGTCATCAGACCACGGGCAATCGCCACTTTTTGCTGGTTACCGCCAGAAAGCAAGCCAATCGATTGTTCCATTGAGGGAGTTTTGATATTGAATAATTTGATGAAGTCAGTTACGGCTTTTTGTTCTGCGGAATGATTCAAACGATAGGGTTTTTGACTGAAATAACGTAACGCTGTGAGGGACATATTTTCTTTGACCGACATTCCCAACACCAAGCCATCACGCTTACGGTCTTCCGAAATATAGACAATGCCGTTAGCCAGCCCATCCTGTGGATTGCGAATAGTCAGGGGTTTTCCATCCAGCAGGATCCTGCCTTCGGTTTTCGGCAATGCTCCGTAGATCACCTTCATCAATTCAGTACGACCAGCTCCCATTAAACCGGATATTCCCAGAATCTCGCCACCGAACAGAGAAAAACTGACATTTTTGATCCCTGATCCAGATAGGTTTTCAATCTCCAGTCGTTTTTCCCCACGCGGCAGATCCAGACGCGGGTATTGATCTTCCAGCTTGCGTCCCACCATCATTTCGATCAACGTATCTTCTTGTAGAGCAGCAACCGGCTGTTCGCCAATAAACTGCCCATCACGAAATACCGTCACGTCATCACAAATTTCAAAGATTTCTTTCAGACGGTGGGAAATGTAGACAATGCCACAGCCTTGAGCTTTCAGCTCCCGTATGACATGAAATAGCGATTCAGTTTCGGTATCGGTCAAGGCATCCGTTGGCTCATCCATTATGATGACTTTGGATTGGAAACTCAGCACCTTGGCAATTTCCACCATTTGCTGATCGCCGATGGACAATTCAGAAACTAGTCGACGGCTGCTATAACGGATATTCAAACGCTTCAGCAGATTATCGGCCTCTTCATACATTTTTTGCCAATTGATGATACCCAGTTTATTGACGAACTCACGCCCAAGAAAAACATTTTCTGCGATCGTCAGTTGGGGGATAAGATTTAACTCTTGATGAATAATGCCGATCCCAGCCTCTTGGGACGATTTAGGGCCGGAGAAAACCACATTTTTCCCAAGATAATGGATTGAACCGGCATCTTTGGTATAGATGCCGGTCAAGACTTTCATCATCGTGGACTTACCGGCACCATTTTCGCCGACCAACGCCATAACTTTCCCGGGATAAACGCGAAGGACTGCACCCGACAACGCCTTTACCCCAGGGAAAGCCTTATCAATCTCCTTTAACTCCAGCAATGGCTCCATAATACCCTCAGAAAGTTACGCCAGAACAAAGGAGGATATTGGCATAAGGAGAACATTCTCCGGTACGGATAATCGCTTTGCTCTTTTCTGTCTTCTCTTTCAGAATGTTATGACTCACATACTCTATCGCGATTGCATTTCCCTGTTTTGTTTCGAGTTCAGCAATGCGCTTGATGATTTGTTCATGTATCTGAGGGTTGTGATCAATCATCTCCGTAGCCAGAATGGCCGCTTCAACCTGCACTTCCTGCACAACCACGTCAAACACAGACATCAAATCGGGTATTCCCTGGGTTAACGCTAAATCAATTCGCTGGGTGGACAACGGGATAGGTAACCCCGCATCACTGATCGTGATCTGATCAGTGTGCCCCAAACGAGAAATAACGGCAGAAATATCAGAATGCAATAAAACGCCTTTTTTCATTTTTTTATTAACTCCTTAGCGAAAGCGAAACGTTTCGCTAAACCGTCATCATATAAAGCCCTATACCAAAGACAACATGCTTGATATGAAAATGTGATCATGATTAAAACGTTTAATAAATAGGGCAATAAATAAAAAAACCTAACTTATTGAATAAGTTATACTGAATCGATTTTTCAAACACACTACTGGGGATCAATAAATAATCACCAAAATCTTTGCATAGATTGAATTTTATCTATAAATAAATGAAGGTAACTATTCGAACCATGGTGTACATAATATGCAATTGGTCGAGAAAATATCCCAGTTAAGTCAGCATCTAGAAAGTGGATTATATGAAAGGCGACAAGCCATTCGTCTCTGTCTTCTGGCCGCCTTATGTGGAGAGAGTGTTTTTCTCCTAGGGCCACCGGGGATCGCGAAAAGCCTGATAGCACGCCGGCTAAAATTTGCGTTTCAAAATGCTCACGCTTTTGAGTATTTGATGACACGCTTTTCCACACCAGAAGAGATCTTCGGCCCACTCTCCATTCAAGCACTCAAAGATGAAGGCCGTTACCAGCGCCTGACAGAAGGCTATTTGCCAGAAGCGGAAGTTGTTTTTCTGGATGAAATCTGGAAAGCAGGCCCCGCTATTTTGAATACCCTGCTGACCGCAATCAATGAAAAAAAATTTAGAAATGGCAACCAAGAAGAAAACCTGCCGATGCGGTTATTGGTCACGGCATCCAATGAGCTGCCCGATTCTGATAGCAGCCTGGAAGCCCTCTACGATCGTATGTTGATCCGAATCTGGCTAAACAACATTCAGGAAAAGAAAAATTTTCGTGCCTTACTGACTGATCGAAACAATGGGAATGACAATCCTGTACCTACCCATTTCCAAATTACAGATGAGGAATTTCATCAATGGCAGTGTAAGATTGAACACGTCTCCCTGCCAGACTACATTTTCGAGCTGATTTATCAGCTACGCCAGCAACTGAATGCCTCTGAAAATCTCTCTTACGTTTCAGATCGCCGCTGGAAAAAAGCCATCCGCTTATTGCAGGCTAGTGCATTCTTCAGTGGGAAAAATGCCATATCTCCGCTAGATTTAGTGCTATTGAAAGACTGCCTGTGGCACGACCTGAATGCCTTAAAGCTTCTGCCGCAATTCCTTCATGATTTGCTGACAGAACAAGCCTATCAACAGCGTTTCCTGCTACAGAAAATGGATGGAGTATACCAACAATGGATACAAACCAGCCGAGATGAAACTCACCTTCATCCCTTACAGTTAACCACGAACTCATCACTTTTCGGCCGCAAGACCCACTACTCACTTCCCAAGACTATCAATGATGAAAAACTGACGCTATTTCTGTATCCCGCATTACATCTGCATGATATTGAAGTTAATTTCATTGAAATAGATAGGAAAGTACTGGAAAACGTACTCAAAAATAGCAGTGGAGAATTGCTCGCTTGCTTAAATGGCATTGGTTTTCCACTGAAAATTTCGGCCGAGATCAACGAAAAACATCAACTGGAAGTGCTGGATATTAGCCATAACAGTGCCATTCTCTGCCAAGCGGAAGCAAAGCAACTAACAACAGAAAAAACAAATAACGAGTGGAATGAAAAGCTTATATCTATTAGTGATGCCATCCAGCATCAGCGCCAATTGTTCGGTCAGCATCAACCTTGTTTATTTATCGAAGAACATTGGATTGCCAACATTGAACAAAGCTTTCTGCAATTGATCGAAAAACTGAAACAATTGAGATCAAAAATGGGGTAGTGACATGTTAACTCTGGCAACGCTCGATCTTTTACTCTCGATCAATGAAGGTGAACTGATCGAGGAGATCATTTTAGCACTGTTAAGTGCCCCTCAATTGGCCATTTTTTTTGAAAAATTTCCTAGGTTCAAGCGCGCATTATTGAAAGATGTACCTGCATGGCAACAAGCACTACAACAAAGAATAAAAGATACACTCATTCCAGCCTCTCTAGCTGAAGAATTTCAGTTATACCAGCAATTACTAACGGCTAATACGACAGAATTTTATCAACAACTCCCTGATCTCGCCGAGAAGCTTGAACAGATCAAATCTCCTTTTACCCATAACGCCCACACATTGCGAGAAGCGTTATCTGAACACACCCACGCAGGACAAATCCTGTTTATTCAACGCTGGCGCACCAGCCTGATCCTGCAAGTAACAACCTTTCACAAGCAATTGCTGGAACAGGAAAAAGAACAATTATTGGCAGAGATCCAGAAGCGATTGGTTCTCAGTGGCAATCTCGATCCGATATTCGATGAAAATGATCGCGCCGCAGGGCGATTGTGGGACATGAGCAAAGGCCGACTTCACCTGACGTCGCACAATACCGCATTATTCACCCAATATGCTGAATTTCTCAAACAGCAGCCTGAACTGGAAAAACTGGCACAATTACTCGGCCGCAGCCAAGCGGCTAAATCAATTCCCGAAGATAGCGACACCCTTGAACCATTCACCCAGATAGAGCGAATGCCAGATACCGTGCCAGAGCAAGTCAGCGGTATCCAACAAGGTGACGATATCCTGAGACTTTTACCCACAGAACTGGCCATGCTGGGAATTGAAGATCTGGAGTACGAATTTTATCGGCGGCTGGTGGAGAAAAAGTTACTGACCTACCGCTTACAAGGAGACAATTGGCAGCCAAGAACTATATTGAAGCCGGTTACTCACCATGATCATGCAGAACAGCCCCGAGGGCCGTTTATTGTGTGCGTGGATACTTCCGGATCAATGGGCGGGTTCAATGAGCATTGTGCAAAAGCATTTTGTCTGGCACTGATGCGTATTGCTCTGGCAGATAATCGTCATTGCCACATCATATTATTTTCCACAGAACTCATTCACTATGACTTAACGTCACAAGATGGGCTAACACAGGCGGTACATTTTTTGGGGCAAACTTTCAAAGGAGGAACCGATCTGGCATTCTGCCTGAATGCCATCATTGAGAAAATGCAAGAAAATATCTGGAAAGATGCCGACGCTGTTGTTATTTCAGATTTCATTGCCCAGCGGTTGCCAGACGCTCTAATCCATCAGATACAAAACCTGCAACAACGCCAACAACACCGCTTCCATGCAGTTTCCCTGTCCCATTATGGAAAGCCCGGTATCATGCGGATATTCGATCATATCTGGCGCTTTGATACCGGGATTACAAGCCGTTTACTGCGAAGATGGCGACACTGAGTCACTACTCTCGGATCCCTTCGCAGTCAATCCTTACAGTACACCTTCAACAGATTCGATAATTTCGGGTGACCAGACACCACACTGAACCTGACCAATATGCGCCATTTGCAGCAACAGCATCACCAAACGTGATTGACCAATGCCTCCACCGATGGATTGTGGCATATCACCTTTGACCAATGCCTGATGCCAGTCATATTGCAGTCGATCTTCATCACAAGTTAACTCGAGCTGACGTTGCAGTGCTTCTGCATCAACACGGATACCCATTGACGAAATTTCAAAAGCATCTTGCAATACGGGGTTCCAGACAATAATGTCACCGTTCAGGCCGAAGAAGCCGTCGCTGTTTGGCGTTGTCCAGTCGTCATAATCCGGTGCACGAACATCATGTGACTGACCATCAGACAACTTACCACCAATTCCCATCAAGAAAATCGCACCAAACTCTTTGGCGGCCTCACGCTCACGACTTTTAGCATCCAGATCAGGGTAACGTTTCAGAAGCTCTTCACTGTGAAGAAAGTGAATTTGATCTGGCAGGAACGGTGCCAGACCAAATTCCTTACTTACTGCTTTTTGTGTTTCTTTTATCGCTTCGTAGATTTTACCTACTGTCTGTTTTAAATAACCGAGTGAGCGGTGACCTTCACCCATCACTTTTTCCCAATCCCACTGATCAACAAAGACAGAGTGGATAGGAGTCAGGCGATCCTCATCAGGACGCAGAGCCTTCATGTGGGTATACAATCCTTGTTCAGATTGAAAACCAAAGCGACCTAATGTCTTGCGCTTCCATTTAGCTAGAGAATGAACCACCTCAAACGTTGCATCTGGCAATGTTTTAACTTTTACCTGTACCGCTTTTTCATGGCCAGACAAGTTGTCCTGAGTACCATCACCAAGACGGCTCAGAATGGGTCCCTGAACTTCGATTAAACCGAGTTGCTTCTCTAGCAGACGGGAAAAGTATGATTTCACAAAACTAATCTGCTGCTGTTTTTCAATAAAGGATGTTTTCATGGCGCTGCTCTCAAAATTTTTAGTGACCCTGTGTCCTGTTGATATAGATTAAGCAACAGAATGAGGTATAAATTCAATATCTGATAATAAAAATATCGAGTAATATTTATAAACAATAATTTTTACACCATAAAAATGAATATCATTCAAAAATAGGGGTTAAAAATGGCAGAAATTTATCAGATCGATAATTTAGACCGTGACATTCTTCACGCTTTAATGGGTAACGCACGGACACCTTATGCAGAATTAGCCAAAAAATTCGCTGTTAGTCCGGGAACAATTCATGTTCGTGTGGAAAAAATGAAGCAGGCAGGGATCATTACAGGCACTCGTGTTGATATCAGTGCCAAACAACTGGGGTTTGATGTGTGTTGCTTTATCGGCATCATTTTAAAAAGCGCCAAAGACTATCCGGCCGCATTAAAAAAACTCGACATGCTTGATGAAGTGGTTGAAGTCTATTACACCACAGGGCATTACAGCATTTTCACTAAAGTCATGTGCCGCTCCATCGAATCGCTTCAAGATGTACTTATCAACAAGATCCAGACAATCGATGAAATCCAGTCAACAGAAACCCTGATCTCCCTGCAAAACCCAATCATAAGAACAATCAAGCCTTGAAACAGGAAATGGTTTATAACCACATTATCCACAGGTAGATCCCAGTAGACTCACAGCGTACAATAGCCGCTCTTTAACTTAACAGGGATCATGATGAGCACAATAACCTTAATCAGCGGCAGCACAATGGGAAGTTCTGAATATGTTGCCGAACATATGGCGGAGATCTTAGAAAATCACGGGTTTTCAACTGAGGTCCTTCATGGTCCTTCACTGGATGATCTGCGCCTTGGTGGGCTATGGCTTGTGGTCACATCAACACATGGGGCAGGGGACTTACCCGAAAATCTTCAGCCTCTGGCAGACACGATCGCACAAGAACAGCCAGATCTAAGTAACGTGACATTTGGTTCGGTCGGTATTGGCAGTTCAGAATATGACATATTCTGTGGCGCCATCAAATCATTTGAGCATCTATTGAAAGATCGCGGAGCAAAAAGGATCGGGGATCGATTGGAAATAGACATCCAGAAGTATGAAATTCCCGAGGATCCCGCTGAAGATTGGGTTAAAGAATGGGCAAAGTTACTCTGATCCGATTAAAAATATAACGATCAACTGTGGATAACTTATCTGAAAAGCAGGGATTAACCCGTAGTTATCCATTTAATAACTCAGTTTCAATTTACCACCTGTGTATAACTACGCATTTAGATCCCAGCTTATACTGACTTGGATCACGGATCATTCACAGCAAATGATCCTTTACAGCATCATGATCTTTCTATGGAAAAATCACTTATCCACAGATGATCGCGATCCTAATAACAGATCTAATAAAGAGATCTTTAAATAAAAAAGATCTTCTTTTAATTAACGGCGATCAAACTTACTTGGTCTAACGTCTAAACTTGAGTAGAATCCCCTCCCTAATGCATATCAAGCATTCTCACAATTGAAGGTTCGCACATGTTTTATCCAGAGCACTTTGACGTCATCATTATCGGCGGTGGTCACGCCGGTACCGAAGCAGCAATGGCTGCCGCACGTATGGGACGTCAAACCTTATTACTGACTCACAATATTGATACTTTGGGCCAGATGTCATGTAATCCAGCCATTGGTGGGATCGGTAAAGGGCATCTGGTAAAAGAGATCGATGCACTTGGTGGCCTAATGGCTCAAGCAACTGATCAGGCCGGTATTCAATTCAGAACACTGAATGCCAGCAAAGGTCCAGCAGTTCGGGCAACGCGAGCACAGGCAGATCGAGTACTGTACCGACAGGCTGTAAGAACCGCATTGGAAAACCAACCTAACTTAATGATCTTCCAGCAGTCGGTTGAAGATCTCATCGTTGAAAACAACACCATAACAGGCGTTGTTACACGTATGGGATTAAAATTTAAGGCAAAATCAGTTGTACTGACTGTTGGTACTTTCCTTGATGGAAAAATCCACATCGGGCTGGAAAACTACAGTGGTGGACGTGCCGGAGATCCTCCTGCGATCGCATTATCCCATCGCCTGCGTGAATTGCCTTTACGCGTAGCTCGCCTGAAAACGGGAACACCTCCCCGTATTGATGCACGAACCATTGATTTCAGCCAGCTTGAGCAACAGTTGGGTGATAACCCGATACCCGTATTCTCATTCATGGGCAACGTAGATCAACACCCACGACAGATCCCTTGCTATATCACACATACCAATGAAAAAACCCATGAAGTGATCCGTAATAATTTGGATCGTAGCCCGATGTATGCGGGGATCATCGAAGGGATCGGACCACGTTACTGCCCTTCCATCGAAGACAAAGTCATGCGTTTTGCGGATCGCAACGCTCATCAGATCTTCCTTGAACCAGAAGGCCTCACCAGTAACGAAATCTACCCGAACGGCATTTCAACCAGTCTGCCATTTGACGTACAGATGCAGATCGTTCACTCCATGAAGGGTATGGAAAACGCCCGTATCGTTCGCCCTGGTTATGCGATCGAATACGACTTTTTTGATCCACGTGATTTAAAACAGACACTGGAAAGCAAATTTATCAATGGCCTGTTCTTTGCTGGTCAAATCAACGGCACTACAGGATACGAAGAAGCGGCAGCACAAGGATTACTGGCAGGTTTGAATGCCGCACGTTATGCCGCAGATGAAAACGGCTGGTTCCCTCGCCGTGATCAAGCCTATATCGGTGTATTGGTTGATGACTTGTGCACATTGGGTACGAAAGAGCCTTACCGCATGTTTACGTCGCGCGCAGAATATCGCTTGATGCTGCGTGAAGACAATGCGGATCTCCGTTTAACGGAAAAAGGCCGGGAATTGGGCTTGGTTGATGATCAACGTTGGGAGCACTATTGCCGCAAAGTTGAGATGATTGAACAGGAACGCCAGCGCTTACGAAATATCTGGGTACACCCGCATTCTGATAGCTTGGGTGAAATCAACCAAATGCTGAAGGCACCACTGTCAAAAGAAGCCAATGGTGAAGATTTACTGCGTCGCCCTGAAATGAATTATGAACTGCTGACATCACTGCCACGTTTTACTCCGGGGTTAACAGAACCTCAAGCGGCAGATCAAGTTGAAATTCAAGTGAAGTACGAAGGCTATATCGCCCGTCAGCAAGAAGAGATCGAAAAACAATTACGTAACGAAAATGCCGCTTTGCCACTCGATCTGGATTACAAACAAGTCAACGGGCTTTCCAATGAAGTTATTGCAAAACTGAATGACCATAAACCAAGTTCAATTGGTCAGGCCTCGCGTATTTCTGGTATTACTCCAGCAGCCATTTCCATTTTGCTGGTATGGTTAAAAAAACAAGGTTTATTGCGTCGTAGCGCCTAAGAGGACGAAGTTTTGCTTAACAAATTGGAATCGCTGCTGGCGACAACAGACATTGCGTTATCACTGGAACAAAAACAACAGCTTGTCGCTTATGTTGATATGCTCAACAAATGGAACAAGGCTTATAACCTGACATCTGTCCGTGATCCCGAACAAATGCTGGTTCGGCATATCATGGACAGCATAGTTGTTAATCCTTTTCTTCACGGAACGCGATTTATTGATGTGGGAACAGGGCCTGGCTTGCCGGGCATCCCGTTGGCAATTGTACGGCCTGATTCTCATTTCACTCTGTTGGACAGTTTAGGAAAACGAGTTCGCTTCTTACGTCAAGTTCAGCATGAATTGGGCTTGGGTAATATTGATCCCGTACAGAGTCGGGTTGAAGAATTTATTCCTGAACCTCCTTTTGATGGGGTGATCAGCCGTGCATTTGCTTCGCTGCAAGACATGCTGTCATGGTGTCGTCATCTTCCTAAACCCGCAGAAGGGCGTTTTTATGCCCTGAAAGGCGTGCTGCCGGAAAATGAGTTGACTCAACTGCCTTCAGGGATAACGCTTGATACTGTGGTTTCTCTGCAAGTTCCTGAGTTGGATGGGGAGCGTCATTTGGTCGTACTTAAATCAAACTAACTTTTTTGTTTGTCAATAAAAATCTAAATAATTAGTGACGTTAACCACATTTATAATGTTACGGACGTTACTAATTATTACTTTTGGTTGTTTGAACTTTATTTACTGACAGATCACATAAAAATAACCTTCATTTTATTTTGGTATAAACTTTCTTTTTGAAAAAGGTTATCAATTTCCTTTATAAATAAATTTTAGAGAAAGAGAACAAAATAAACATTTAACATTTTTTGGTGATATATTAGATAATTCTTTATGACTGTAATATTAATTATTTGATTTTAATTGAAAAAAATAAATGATTTTTATCACATATTTAATGATAAATATAACTAATGTTTTTGGTCGGATGTGATATACATCACGTTTAATTTTTCAGTCATACCATTAATCGTTGCAGAATATTAAATGGTATTTGTGAGCAATCTACCATCAAAGTTAGAAATTTAAATAATTATTCACTTTTTCGCTACTTATGGATTGAATTCATTTTGGCTGCCCGTATAATTTGCACGTTTTTGTCACTTGACACTCTTAAACAAAGACAGTTTTATACAGCATTCAGCAAAGCCTGATATGTGATGGTGTACTTCGGGAGAAAACAAAAGTCATGTCTGTATCCCTTTACAGCGGTAGAATTGCACTGAAACTGTTACTTTTGCAGTTAATGACTTTTGTTATTCTCAGTGTGGCTTTTTGTACCAGAAGTATCGAATGGGGCGCTTCTGCTTTTGCCGGTGGGTTGGCGTGCTGGCTGCCAAATGCCATTTTTATGCTGCTAACCCGCTTCCAAAAAGCAAAAGAAGAAGATGTACCAGTACGCATTGCATGGTTCTTCGCTATTGGCGAAGTGGCTAAGGTTGTCATTACGATAGCTGTGCTGATAGTTGCCTTGGGAGTGTTTAAGGCGGCATTTGCACCACTTGGTGTAGCCTATTTAGCGGTGCTGATTGTGCAGATCATCGCACCTGCCGTAATGAACGGTTAGCATTTTTAACAATAAAAGGGTAAAAAGCATCATGTCTGCATCAGGAGAAGTTTCAACTTCGCAGGAGTACATAAGTCATCACCTGAAGCACCTTCAGTTAGACTTGCGTACCTTTGAGTTGGTCAATCCCCACGCTAGTGGTTATGAGACGACGTTCTGGACGTTGAACATTGACTCGCTTTTTTTCTCCGTCGTATTAGGGATGTTGTTTCTGTTTGTATTCCGGAGAGTTGCGGTTCGCGCTACCGATGGCGTGCCGGGTAAGCTCCAGACTGCAGTAGAAATGGTTTTCGGTTTCGTTGATAACACTGTGCGTGATATGTATCACGGTAAGAGCAAAGTGATAGCTCCTCTGGCTTTGACTGTGTTCGTCTGGGTGTTATTAATGAACGCATTGGACTTGTTGCCAATCGATTTCATTCCTTTGATCGGTGAACACGTCTTCGGCCTGCCTGCTCTGCGTGTTGTTCCAACAGCAGATGTCAGTGTCACCCTGTCGATGGCGCTCGGTGTCTTTGTTCTCATCCTGTTCTACAGCGTTAAGATGAAAGGAATTCGTGGTTTTGCGAAGGAGCTGACATTACAGCCTTTCAATCACCCACTGTTTATTCCAATTAACTTAATTCTGGAAGGGGTCAGCTTGCTATCTAAACCTATATCACTCGCTCTGCGACTGTTTGGTAATATGTATGCTGGCGAATTGATCTTTATTCTTATCGCGGCTCTTTTACCGTTTTGGTCACAGTGGTTACTCAGCCTGCCATGGGCGATTTTCCACATACTGATTATCACGTTACAAGCCTTTATCTTTATGGTTCTGACGATTGTTTATCTGTCGATGGCATCTGAAGAACATTAATTTCTATCAATCAATAATCGTGTTTTAACTGAAACAAACTGGAGACTGTCATGGAAAACCTGAATATGGATCTGCTGTACATGGCTGCCGCTATTCTTATGGGTCTGGCTGCTATTGGTGCTGCGATCGGTATCGGCATCCTCGGAGGTAAATTCTTGGAAGGCGCTGCTCGTCAGCCTGATCTGATTCCTCTGCTGCGTACACAGTTCTTTATCGTTATGGGTCTGGTTGACGCCATCCCTATGATCGCTGTGGGCCTGGGCTTATTTATGATGTTCGCTGTCGGCGGTCAGTAAGTAGCAGAACTGAAGATTAAGCCAATTCATTAATTGAAATAGAGGTATTGTGCTTTGAATATTAACGCAACAATCCTCGGCCAGGCCATCGCGTTTGTCCTGTTTGTTTTGTTCTGCATGAAGTATGTATGGCCACCAATCATGGCGGCCATTGAAAAGCGTCAGAAAGAAATTACTGACGGTTTAGCTTCAGCAGAACGTGCTAAAAAGAACCTGGACTTAGCGCAAGCCAATGCGACCGACCAACTGAAAAAAGCGAAAGCTGATGCGCAAGCTATCATTGAGCAGGCTAATAAACAAAAAGCCCAGATTATTGATGATGCCAAAACAGAAGCTGAGCTGGAACGTAACAAAATTGTAGCGCAGGCTCAGGCTGAAATTGATGCTGAACGCAAACGCGCTCGTGAAGAGTTACGTAAACAGGTTGCGATGCTGGCTATCGCAGGTGCCGAGAAAATCATCGAACGTTCCGTGGATGAAGCTGCTAACAGCGACATCGTTGATAAACTGGTCGCTGAACTGTAAGGAGGGAGGGGCATGTCTGAATTTGCTACGGTAGCTCGCCCCTACGCCAAAGCAGCTTTTGACTTTGCTGTAGAGCACCAATCTCTCGAACATTGGCAGAACATGCTGGCGTTCGTTGCTGAGGTTACTCGCAATGAGCAGGTTGGTGAGCTGCTTTCCGGTTCATTGGCACCGGAAACGTTAGCCAATACCTTCATCACCCTTTGTGGTGAGCAGGTAGATGAGCATGCTCAGAACTTTATTCGTGTAATGGCAGAAAATGGTCGCTTGCTGGTACTGCCAGAAGTCTTCCAGCAATTTACCCAATTGCGTGCGTCACTTGAATCAACCATCAATGTTGAAGTGATTTCTGCGTCTGAATTGAATGAGCAGCAGCAGGCTAAAATTTCTGCGGCGATGGAAAAACGTCTGTCACGCAAAGTGAAGCTGAATTGCAAAATTGACAAGTCTGTTATCGCCGGTGTGGTTATCCGCGCAGGTGATATGGTGATCGATGGCAGCATTCGCGGCCGTCTGGATCGTTTAACAGACGTCTTGCAGTCTTAAGGGGACTGGAGCATATGCAACTGAATTCCACCGAAATCAGCGAACTGATCAAACAGCGTATTGCTCAGTTCAATGTCGTGAGCGAAGCTCACAATGAAGGTACGATTGTTTCCGTTAACGACGGTATCATTCGTATCCACGGTTTAGCCGATGTCATGCAGGGTGAAATGATTTCTCTGCCTGGCAACCGTTACGCAATTGCACTGAACCTGGAGCGCGACTCTGTGGGTGCGGTTGTGATGGGTCCGTATGCTGACCTGGCCGAAGGCATGAAAGTCAAGTGTACTGGCCGTATTCTGGAAGTACCTGTTGGTCGTGGCCTGCTCGGTCGTGTTGTTAATACACTGGGTGAGCCAATCGATGGCAAAGGCGCTCTTGAGAATGATGGTTTCTCACCTGTTGAAGTTATTGCTCCGGGTGTTATCGACCGCCAATCCGTTGACCAGCCTGTCCAGACAGGTTACAAATCCGTTGATGCCATGATCCCAATTGGCCGTGGTCAGCGTGAGCTGGTTATCGGTGACCGTCAGACGGGTAAAACCGCTCTGGCTATTGATGCGATCATCAACCAACGTGATTCCGGTATCAAATGTATCTATGTTGCAATTGGTCAGAAAGCATCTACCATTTCCAACGTAGTTCGTAAACTGGAAGAGCACAACGCTCTGGCCAATACGATTGTCGTTGTTGCATCCGCTTCTGAATCTGCGGCCCTGCAATATCTGGCACCTTATTCTGGCTGTGCGATGGGAGAATACTTCCGTGATCGCGGCGAAGATGCTCTGATTGTTTACGATGACCTGTCTAAACAGGCTGTTGCTTACCGTCAGGTTTCTCTGTTGCTGCGTCGTCCACCTGGACGTGAAGCATTCCCTGGTGACGTTTTCTATCTGCACTCCCGTTTGCTGGAGCGTGCAGCGCGTGTTAACGCTGATTATGTGGAAAAATTCACCAACGGCGAAGTGAAAGGTAAAACGGGTTCTCTGACTGCATTGCCAATCATTGAAACTCAGGCAGGTGACGTTTCTGCGTTCGTACCAACAAACGTTATCTCCATTACCGATGGTCAGATCTTCCTTGAATCTGCTCTGTTCAACGCAGGTATCCGTCCGGCGGTTAACCCAGGGATCTCCGTATCCCGTGTAGGTGGTGCTGCTCAGACTAAGATTATCAAGAAACTGTCTGGTGGTATCCGTACCGCTCTGGCTCAGTACCGTGAATTGGCTGCATTCTCCCAGTTTGCTTCTGATCTGGATGATGCAACTCGCAAGCAGTTGGATCATGGTCAGAAAGTCACTGAGCTGTTGAAACAGAAACAGTATCAGCCAATGTCCGTTGCACAGCAGGCTCTGTCCCTGTTTGCGGCTGAACGTGGCTATCTGGAAGATGTCGAAATCGCGAAAGTGGTCAGTTTCGAATCTGCATTGTTAGCCTATGCTAACCGTGAACATGCTGATCTTCTCAAAGAGATTGACCAGTCTGGTGATTACAACGGAGAGATCGAAGCGAAGCTGACAGCTCTGTTGGATTCCTTCAAGGCGACTCAGTCCTGGTAACACTATTCGGCCCGGTTTGATTAAACTTGGGCCGTCTGGTTGAATTCGGAGAAGCAGATATGGCCGGCGCAAAAGAGATACGTACCAAAATCGCCAGTGTGCAGAACACGCAAAAAATCACTAAAGCGATGGAGATGGTCGCCGCGTCCAAAATGCGTAAAACGCAGGATCGCATGGCGGCCAGTCGTCCTTATGCAGAAACCATTCGCAGCGTGATTGGACACCTTGCGTTAGGTAATCTGGAGTACAGACATCCATACCTTGACGAGCGCGAAGTTAAGCGTGTTGGGTACTTGGTTGTTTCGACAGATCGTGGTTTATGTGGCGGTTTGAACATTAACTTGTTCAAAAAATTGCTGATAGAAATGAAAGACTGGTCTGATAAAGGCGTTCAAGTTGATTTAGCGCTTGTTGGGTCGAAAGCGGTTTCTTTCTTTTCTTCTGTTGGAGGCAACATTGTTGCCCAAGTAACAGGGATGGGAGATAACCCATCATTATCCGAGCTGATCGGGCCAGTCAACGTCATGATGCAAGCATATGACGCAGGGCGTCTGGATAAATTGTATATAGTGACAAACAGATTCATCAATACAATGTCTCAGGTTCCGACAATTACTCAGTTATTGCCTCTGCCAGCCGGAGACGATGAAACACTGAAGAAGAAATCCTGGGATTATCTGTATGAACCTGATCCTAAGGCGTTGTTGGATACCCTGCTGCGCCGCTATATAGAATCACAAGTTTATCAGGGCGTCGTTGAAAACCTGGCTAGTGAACAGGCCGCACGAATGGTAGCGATGAAAGCCGCGACCGATAACGGTGGCAACCTGATCAAAGAGTTGCAGTTGGTTTACAACAAGGCTCGTCAGGCCAGCATCACTCAGGAACTCACCGAAATCGTTTCGGGTGCTTCTGCGGTTTAACAGCTAGGTTTACGAATTACGTAGAGGATTCAAGATGGCTACTGGAAAGATTATCCAGGTAATCGGCGCCGTGGTGGACGTCGAATTCCCTCAGGACAGCGTACCAAAGGTATATAATGCTCTTGAGGTTAAAAACAGTGAAGAAAAACTGGTGCTGGAAGTTCAGCAGCAGCTGGGCGGTGGTATCGTTCGCTGTATCGCAATGGGTACCTCTGATGGCCTGCGTCGTGGTTTGGACGCGATTGATTTAGGGCACCCAATTGAAGTTCCAGTGGGTAAAGCGACACTGGGCCGTATCATGAACGTATTGGGTGATCCAATCGACATGAAAGGTGAGATTGGCGAAGAAGAGCGCTGGTCGATTCACCGTACAGCACCAAGCTATGAAGAGTTATCCAGTTCTCAGGAACTGCTGGAAACCGGTATCAAGGTTATGGACTTGATCTGCCCATTTGCTAAGGGTGGTAAAGTTGGTTTGTTCGGTGGTGCGGGTGTAGGTAAAACCGTTAACATGATGGAACTGATCCGTAACATCGCTATCGAACACTCCGGTTACTCTGTATTTGCCGGTGTGGGTGAACGTACCCGTGAAGGTAACGACTTCTATCATGAAATGACCGATTCAAACGTACTGGATAAAGTATCTCTGGTATATGGTCAGATGAACGAGCCACCAGGAAACCGTCTGCGTGTAGCACTGACGGGTCTGACTATGGCTGAAAAATTCCGTGATGAAGGCCGTGACGTTCTGTTGTTCGTCGATAACATTTACCGTTATACCCTGGCCGGAACAGAAGTATCTGCACTGTTGGGTCGTATGCCATCTGCGGTAGGTTATCAGCCGACACTGGCGGAAGAGATGGGCGTTCTTCAGGAACGTATCACTTCAACCAAAACGGGCTCCATCACTTCCGTACAGGCGGTTTACGTCCCTGCGGATGATTTAACTGACCCATCACCAGCGACAACCTTTGCTCACTTGGATGCAACCGTCGTATTGAGCCGTCAGATTGCTTCACTGGGTATTTACCCGGCGGTTGACCCACTGGATTCAACCAGTCGTCAGCTTGACCCACTGGTTGTTGGTCAGGAGCACTATGATGTAGCGCGTGGTGTACAGTCTATCCTGCAGCGTTATCAGGAACTGAAAGACATCATCGCGATTCTGGGTATGGATGAACTGTCTGAAGAAGATAAACTGGTTGTGGCACGTGCCCGTAAGATCCAGCGCTTCTTGTCTCAGCCATTCTTCGTTGCAGAAGTCTTCACTGGCTCACCAGGTAAGTTCGTCTCTCTGAAAGAAACCATTCGTGGCTTTAAGGGCATCCTGGACGGTGATTATGACCACCTGCCAGAACAGGCGTTCTACATGGTTGGTACCATCGACGAAGCTGTAGAAAAAGCGAAGAAGATGTAATACGGCTGACGGGAGGTTGATATGGCTGCAATGACGTTCTTCCTGAACGTAGTCAGCGCTGAAAAACGATTGTTTGAAGGGCTGGTACAAAAAATTCAGGTGACTGGCAGTGAAGGTGAGTTGGGTATTTATCCTCAGCACACACCACTGCTTACTGCCATAAAACCGGGCATGATACGTATTGTTAAGCAGTTTGGTGAAGAAGAATTTATCTACCTGTCCGGTGGAGTTCTTGAAGTTCAGCCAAACGGCGTTATCGTACTGGCCGATACAGCGATCCGTGGTAAGGATTTGGACGAAGCCAAGGCGCTTGAAGCGAAGCGCGAGGCTGAAGAACACGTTCGTAATTCTCACGGCGATGTTGATTATGCTCAGGCATCTGCTGAATTGTCGAAAGCGATTGCAAAACTTCGTGTAATCGAACTGACAAAACAACGGATGTAATATAGGCAGTAAGATAAAAAGCCAGTTGGTGAAAGCTAACTGGCTTTTTTGCATTGCGAAATATGTAGCAATTTATTTTGCAAACAGGTTTACTTTCATACTTAAAATTGGAGCTGTCAGGTTTATTATGTCTATTAGTGCAAATAGCGCAAAAAGTGTCGTGATCCTTGCCGCTGGCAAAGGCACGCGCATGTATTCTGCTCTCCCCAAGGTTCTGCACTCGCTGGCCGGTAAACCGATGGTTCAGCATGTCATTGACACCGCAATGGCGTTGGGCACCCAAAATGTTCATCTGGTCTATGGGCATGGTGGTGATCTGATGAAGCAGACTCTCTCCAATCAAAACCTTAACTGGGTACTACAGGCGGAACAGCTTGGAACTGGTCATGCAATGCAGCAGGCAGCGCCACATTTTGCAGATGATGAAGACATTCTGATGCTCTATGGCGATGTTCCTTTGATCGCTCAAGATACATTAGAGCGTCTGGTGGAAACCAAACCTGAAGGCGGTATTGGCTTATTGACTGCTATTTTGGATAATCCTACCGGATATGGCCGTATCATTCGTGAAAATGGTGAAGTGGCAGGGATTATTGAACAGAAAGATGCGACTGATGAGCAGCGTAAAATCAACGAAATCAACACCGGTATTTTGGTGGCGAATGGCGGTGATTTGAAGCGCTGGTTATCCCAGCTGGATAACAACAACGCTCAGGGTGAATACTACATTACCGATATTATTGCTCTGGCCCACAAAGAAGGTCGCCAAATCAAGGCTGTTCATCCGAGTCGTTTAAGTGAGATGGAAGGGGTTAACAATCGCCTTCAGCTTTCCGCACTGGAACGTATTTACCAATCAGAGCAAGCAGAAAAATTATTGCTGGCAGGTGTAATGCTGCTGGATCCTGCACGGTTCGATCTTCGCGGTACATTAGAACATGGCCGTGATGTGGTTATCGATACCAATGTCATTATCGAAGGTCATGTTGCATTGGGAAATAACGTGCATATTGGATCTGGCTGCATTTTGAAAAATTGCGTTATCGGTGATGGCACGGTCATCAGCCCTTATACTGTGATCGAAAATGCTGAAATTGCTACCGAATGTACGGTTGGGCCTTTTGCTCGTTTACGTCCGGGGTCTAAACTGGCGGAAAAAGCGCATGTTGGCAATTTCGTGGAAATGAAGAAAACTTACCTTGGCAAAGGCTCCAAGGCGGGACACCTGACGTATCTGGGTGATTCTGAAATCGGCAATAATGTGAATATTGGTGCGGGAACGATCACTTGTAATTACGATGGTGCCAATAAATTTAAAACCATCATCGGTGATGACGTGTTTGTGGGTTCCGATACCCAGCTTGTTGCACCAGTCACAGTAGCTAAAGGTGTGACCATTGGCGCAGGCACTACAGTAACAAAAGACGTAGCTGAAAATGAGCTGGTCATCAGCCGCGTGAAACAAACCCATATTCAGGGCTGGCAACGTCCTGTTAAGAAAAAATAAATAATATATATTCATAAAAATAATCCCCACTTCTACAAAGCTCGGGGACCGGCAAAGCCGGAACACAATCAGGTTGACGACATAAAAGGGGCTTTTATTAGCCCTGTTTTTAGGAATAAAACACATGTGTGGAATTGTTGGTGCAGTAGCACAACGTGATATTGCAGAAATACTGATCGAAGGTCTTCGTCGCTTGGAATACCGTGGTTATGACTCAGCCGGTCTAGCTGTGGTTGACAGTGAAAACCGTATGACCTGTCTGCGTGAAGTCGGCAAAGTACAGGTGCTGGCTGATGAAGCAGATAAACAGCTTGTCATTGGTGGTACGGGGATCGCTCATACTCGTTGGGCGACGCACGGTGAGCCGAATGAGCGCAATGCCCATCCTCATGTTTCTGAACATATTGCGGTTGTACATAACGGCATTATTGAAAACCACGAAGCACTGCGCGAATTATTAAAAGAGCGCGGTTATACCTTCTTTTCTGATACAGATACCGAAACCATTGCCCATCTTATCCACTGGGAACAGAAACAGGGGGGGGCGCTGCTGGAAGTGGTTCAGCGCGTGATACCACAGTTACGTGGCGCTTATGGCACCGTAATTATGGACAGCCGTCACCCTGACGTGTTGGTGGCCGCTCGTTCAGGCAGTCCGCTGGTGATTGGCCTTGGCGTTGGTGAAAACTTCCTCGCATCTGACCAACTGGCGCTATTGCCGGTGACTCGCCGCTTTATCTATCTGGAAGAGGGCGACATCGTTGAAATCACCCGTCGTACCGTTCGCATCTTTGATGTCACAGGTGCAGCCGTTGAGCGCGAGCAGATTGAATCCAACGTTCAGTATGATGCAGGTGACAAAGGTATTTACCGTCACTACATGCAAAAAGAGATCTACGAACAACCGATGGCAATTAAGAGCACGCTGGAAGGGCGTTTAAGTCATGGTCAGGTAGATCTGTCAGAACTGGGTGCCAATGCTGCGGAATTACTGTCTCAGGTTGAACACATTCAAATCGTTGCCTGCGGTACGTCTTACAATGCGGGCATGGTTTCACGCTACTGGTTTGAATCTTTGGCAGGTATTCCCTGTGATGTGGAAATTGCCTCTGAATTCCGTTACCGCAAGCCTGCTCGTCGTAAGGGAAGTTTGCTGATCACTCTGTCTCAGTCTGGTGAAACGGCTGATACTTTGGCTGCACTGCGTTTATCCAAAGAACTGGGCTATTTGACTTCGCTGGTCATCTGTAACGTTGCCGGCTCCTCTCTGGTACGTGAATCAGACTTTGCCCTGATGACCAAAGCAGGAGCAGAAATCGGCGTTGCATCTACCAAAGCATTTACCACCCAGCTGACTGTATTACTGATGCTGGTGGCTTACATGGGGCGCCTGAAAGGTGCTGACGCAGCATTGGAACAAGATGTTGTCCACGCACTGCAAGCATTACCAAGCCGCATTGAAAGTATGTTGTCTAAAGACAAAGTCATTGAAGCACTGGCAGAAGATTTTTCCGAAAAACATCACGCTCTGTTCCTTGGACGTGGCGATCAATACCCGATCGCGGTTGAAGGCGCACTGAAACTGAAAGAGATCTCTTACATTCACGCGGAAGCCTATGCTGCCGGTGAATTGAAACATGGCCCGTTGGCACTGATCGATGCGGATATGCCAGTGATCATTGTTGCACCAAACAATGAACTGCTGGAAAAACTGAAATCTAACATCGAAGAAGTCCGCGCCCGTGGTGGCCAGTTGTATGTATTCGCTGATCAGGATGCAGGTTTTACCAACAGCGAAAATATGAAGATCATCTCCCTGCCACACGTGGAAGATCTGATCGCGCCGATCTTCTATACCGTACCACTGCAATTGTTGTCTTATCACGTTGCCTTGATCAAGGGAACGGATGTTGATCAGCCGCGTAACTTGGCGAAATCGGTGACGGTGGAGTAATGCCGATATAGTACGCTGTTAGTGGCTGCGTACATTAAAACTGAAAATCTCTTAAATCCGGTTATGCAAACGCTGACCGGATTTTTTTATGGTGAAATTTTATTATCCAAACCAACAATTGAACGGTATGACATCCAGCAAATAGTCGGCGTTGAACTTGAAAGTTGAATTATCCCTATTAGTAATAGAATTTACTGTTTTGTTTTATATCTTCCAATTAATTAACCTTATACAGAGAATTACTACAGGCTCTTTGGTTCCTCACATAAGTTTGAAACAAATCAGGGACTTTCCCGTAAATCTTCCCCCTATTGAGGATCAGAAGAAAGTCGTGGCAACTTTGGGGTCTATCGACAAAAAAATCGAACTCAACAACCATATCAACTCCGAACTGGAAGCAATGGCGAAAACCTTGTACGATTACTGGTTTGTACAGTTTGACTTCCCAGACACTAACGGCAAGCCCTATAAAACCTCAGGCGGTAAAATGGTCTACAATCCAACCCTGAAGAGGGAAATACCGGAAGGGTGGAGTGCAGAAATTGCCAATATTACTATGGGACAATCACCAGAAGGCAGTTCGTACAATGAAGAAGGTAGTGGAACTATTTTCTTTCAAGGCTCTACAGATTTTGGCTGGCTTTTTCCGACTACACGTCAATACACCACGGCACCAGCCAGAATGGCAAATAAAGGCGATATTTTGCTAAGTGTTCGAGCTCCAGTTGGTGATATGAACATTGCAAATAGTGATTGATTGTTGTATCGGACGAGGTTTAGCCGCACTTAATAGTAAGTTTGGATCAGATGGCTTTATTTTCTATGTAATGAAGTATTTTAAGCAAATCTTTGATCGTCGTAATTCAGAAGGAACAATATTCGGGTCTATTACTAAAAATGACCTACACTCTCTAACGTTGGCATACCCTACAACCGACCTACTGAAAAAATATAACGATATAGTTTCGCACTACAACAAAATGATTTTTGAAAGAAGTCTTGAAAACCAAGAACTAATCAAGCTTAGAGATTGGCTACTCCCTATGCTAATGAACGGTCAAGTAACGGTAAAATCATGAACTTAGTGTTTCGGTTGCTCTTAACCTTTAATGCCACGTCATTATTGGTCATTATCTTTCTGATTCAGAAAGGCTATACCTTGGGACATTTTTTAGCTAAGTGCTCTTACTTAGCTGGGTTGCCGAACGCTATCTCTTATATCGCTTACTTATTGATTCCAATCATTCTTACTTGGCTGAGCATTCAGCTCAGCCGCGGGCTTGGTAAAGATAGTTTTGAATCTGGTCAGGTAATCAGAATTGAACATGCTAATAACAGCTTCTTACCCAGCTACCTAGGCTACTTTTTTGTCGCACTAAGTATTGGCAATTGGGAGACGCTGCTGTTTGTTTACAGTATTTTGTTTGTTTTTACTTTTTTATCGCAAGCACTCTATTTCAATCCGCTATTCTTATTATTCGGCTTTGATTTTTACAATATCACTACTAAGAATGGTGCAGTAGTATTTTTAATAAGTCGGAACAGATATAAAACGCCCAGCAGTATAAGCCTTACAGAGGCACATCGTATTAACAACTACACATTTATTGAGCGGTGATTAATGAAACATTTAATTGCACAAATAAAAACGCGGAAAAAGGAAAAGCTGTTCAAGCTCCTTTCTGAACAGAGCAGGATATTCGAAATTGATACCGACAATCTTGCTTTAGTCGCTTACGATGTTGACCATAACTTAGATGAAGATACTTGGTTTAAAGTAGAGCAGTTCAGGCAGCAAGACTATTGCCTTGATTATCTCAAGCGTGATTTTGTTGCAGCAGAATATAACGCCCTACCTAAAGCTGAATTTACCAAAATTGCTTACTTGTGCTCGGTACAGGATGGAAACTTCTTTTTTCAAAAGGTCTTTCCCTCCATTTACCTCACTAAAAAGCTCATTGGTTTCGGCGATGCTGCCTACCTTGAAAAAAGTGAGACACGCCTTTGTGTTAACCGATACCCTGACGCTATTTACTTTCCTCAGCAGGATATATTGGTGTTCAGAAAGTTGGCGACAATTTCTAGTATTTTCCTCGGAATTGATCAGTTATATAAAGAAGCAACAAATGAAGAAGTTCAAAAGTTCTTCGATGAGGATTTTATTGAACTGGCTGATGGCTTCAACCTAGATAAAGTCTCAAAGCCGAATCGGGCTCGTATTGCTTTAGCAATGGATACGCTCGATTCTATGGAGTCAGCAGATAGAGAAAGAATGCTAACTTACATACGTGATTACAGTGATGAGTCTCTTGGATTTGACGAGGCCAATCAGAAGTTTGAGATTAAAAATGATGAGCAACTCAAAACGTTACTATATGGAATTGAAGAACGATTTTACACAACAGAATTAGGGCATAAGAAGAGGCTGGCTAACTCTGTACGAGACTTGAATTAGGGAGAAGAGTGAATGACTGTGCCTGCTCAGCCGAAGATTTATCATATTGTTCATGTGGATCGGTTGGCATCTATTCTCGCCTCTGGAGGCTTACTCAGTGACGCACAAATAGTTGTTCAACATGTCGCTGGTACGACGATTGGCATGAACAGTATTAAGCAACGTCGATTGCAAGAACTGACGCTGGCAAGTCATCCAGATCTCTATGTTGGCCAATGTGTACCGTTCTATTTTTGCCCTCGCTCAATTATGCTCTATTTGATTTATCGAGCAGACCACCCAGAGTTGGCTTACCAAGGAGGGCAAGAACCAATTGTGCACCTTCAAGCTGATCTTCATTCATGTGTAAATTGGGCAAACCAGCAACAGCGGCGTTGGGCATTTACACTATCCAATGCAGGGTCTTCTTATTTTGAAGATCGGTGTGATTTAGCACAGTTGCATGAACTCGATTGGCAAGCGATTGAAGCCAAACAATGGCAAGGCTGTAAAGAAGGTAAGCAAGCAGAATTTTTATTGGAAAATTACTTCCCTTGGCATCTTATTGAAACTATAGGTGTCCAGTCAAAACTGGTCTATCAACAGGTGGCAAATATTTTACAAGCGGCAAATTACTGCCCACCTGTTACAATTAGACCAAATTGGTATTATTGAGGAGGCTGTTAAAATGATCGAGTTGACGAGTGGTGACATTTTACGTGCTGATGCAGAAGCAATCGTTAATACCGTAAATTGCGTCGGAGTGATGGGGCGCGGTATTGCATTACAGTTTAAAAATGCCTGGCCTGATAATTTCAAAGCTTACGCCGTTGCCTGCAAGAGAAAAGAAGTACAGCCCGGGAACATGTTTATTTTTGAAACGGATCAGTTAGCTAACCCTCGTTTTATTATCAACTTCCCGACTAAGCGTCACTGGCGTGGCGCAAGCAGAATGGAAGATATTGATTCTGGACTCAAGGCATTAGTTGAAGATATTAAAAAATATGACATTAAGTCAATTGCCATACCTCCGTTAGGTGCTGGTTTAGGTGGCTTAGATTGGGAGTTAGTCCGTAAAAAAATTGAAACAGCAATGAGTGAACTAGCTGAAGTGCATGTTTTAATTTATCAACCAAAAGGTGCTCCTGAAAATGACAGAATGGCTCACCATAAAGAAGTACCTAAAATGACGGCTGGCCGTGCTGTACTAATTGAGTTGATGCAACGTTATTTAAAGGGATTGCTCGATCCTTCAGTTTCGTTGCTTGAGGTACATAAGCTACTTTATTTTGTGCAAGAGGCGGGAGAGCCACTGCGTTTGAATTATCAAAAAGCACACTATGGCCCTTATGCACAAAACTTGCGTCATGTTTTGAATGTAATTGAAGGCCACTTTATTTCCGGTTATGCCGATGGTGGTGATGCGCCAGCTAAGGTGCTTCAGTTAATACCAGGCGCAGTTGATGAAGCAAACGCATTCTTAGAGAAACACCTTGAAACCCGTGAACGCTTTGAAAAAGTATCACGTCTTGTGGAGGGTTTTGAGTCTCCATTTGGGCTGGAGTTGTTGTCCACAGTGCACTGGTTGTGTAAGTATGAGCAAGTAAAAGGCTCAGAGGAAATCGTTCGGGCGACTCACAGTTGGAACAAACACAAACAGCAGTTTACGCCAAGGCAAATTGAAGTTGCTGTTAAAACCCTAGAAAGGAATCATTGGCTAACATTGTAATTTTGGGTAACTCCTTCAATTCACTGATAGTGATTGACCGTCATATAATGACTAATCACTTTATCGTAGATTTCTATAGATTTTGAAAGCAATAATGACTCCCTGTGTAGCCTTACTAGATGCTGTCTCCGATTAAGATTGTGATGCTCAATGTGCTGTGTATAGCGCTTTATAGTGGCAAAAATATTCAGGTAGTATTTAAATCATTTTCTCCCTGCAATAGTAAAAATATGGTTAGTTATTCATCAGCATTACAAGAGAATTTCTTTTATGAATACTCATATTCTTAGAAGAATCATCTTTAAAACTGAGGCTAACAAGTAAATTAATTGCCAATGCTATAAATACTAATCCGCCTTGTATTATCCTATTAAAAGATGTTAGCCTTATTAATAAAATAATGAATTCAATTAATATTATTAATTTAGTTAATTATGTCAACTTGGAGTAAATAAATGGTTTCGAATAAAAATAAAAGAAAGTCTAATTACGGCTGGTTAAAAGATCTATTTTTAGAATATTCCGAAGAGTCTTTCTGGATTATTGTCAGTGCAATAGTAATTTTAGTTTTATTTGTTACGTTACTTATTATTTTTACAGATATATTGGTAGGAATTATCTCTTTTGCAGTTATTTCTATTTTATGTATTTTTTTACTTTACCTAGTTTATATCATAATATGATATAAAATATATATCTTTATAATTTAATTAATTCTACCTATGATAGCATAATGTGTCTATCTGCTGTTATGTCTTTAAAAGATACCTGTGTTTTAAATTTTATAACTCATTATTTTATCATTTTTTATCTAATATTTTTTTAGTTTGTTAAACTTAATAAATATTTATTTTACTGGAAGGGTTTTGATTAAAAATCCCACTTTCCAGGATTAATTAGAATCATAAATGCAGTAACAGGCTTCAATGAAGTAAAGGAAAAATTTGATAATGAACTTGATGAAAAAGTATAGTGTCACTAACTTTGTTATATACCAAGTTAGTGATGTTTTATTCACTATCTCCATTAAAACAATAGGAATGTTGTTTACATGGATTATGCTTAATCAACTCGGATTGGTCGTTGAGTTAGGCTATTTTCTTTTTATATCGTGGGCATTGCAGGTGCTTACTTTGCTTGCTTTCGGTTTGTATGGTGACAAGTTTTCAACTAAATTCTATTTGATTTCATTCTGTATTTTAAGCTTACTTATTATCTCCAGCCTGTACTTTATTGAAAGTAAAAACTACTTTTACTGGGGAATATTTTTTATCATCACATCTCTGTTCTCTATACTGACCCAACCGATTGGAAACAGTATCATCAGCCGCATATTGCATAATAAAAACACCGATCTTGCTTTCAGAGCTAGAGGGTTGGTCAGTTCACTGAATGTTGTATCCGGCCCCGCTATCTCAGGAATATTAATTAGTTACCTTGCATATGAACATATACTCGTTATTGTATTTTGCAGTGTCGTCATCTCTTTCTTAGGTTTTCTTTGGGTTTCTATGATGCCATCAGAAAAAAAAGCGGATACCTCAAAGGTGAGTTTAAAGATCTTAAAGAACAACCCTACAGAATTAAGGTTAGGTGCAATTTCTGGTATTTTTAATTTTGTCATCGTTCCATTGGTTTCTTACTTTATTCCTTTTTTGATCATCGATACGATGAAACTAGGTGCATTTGACTTGGGGGTAGCTGAATTTTTCTTTGGTGCGGGAATGTTCTTGGGGAGTAGCGTTTTAGTAAAATTTTTTAATCAGGTACTCGGTAAAGGCTATGCATCATTGACTGGAACTATTTTAGTTTCACTTGGTATTTTCGGCGTATCCATATCGCAGTCAAATATTCATATCAATATATCCATGTTGATTGCAGGCATTGGCGTTGTTATTTATAACATAAACACAACATCTATCAGGATGACGGCAACACCTTCTTCACAAAGGCACTCTATGGAATCTGTATTTTTATCTCTGTGCATTATTCCCATCCCATTAGGAATGTTATTTTCTACTTACAGTATCCAGTTCCTAAGTGTTAACAGCATTCTGCTTGGCATGTCATTAATATTGTTATTCTGTTCTATTTTGATTATTAAAACGCCTAATTTTATGCATCTTTGCAAGATGAGCAGTGAATCGTTGGATGGACATTATGAAAAACTGTATCCGCGTTCTGTTGGTTAATAGAGAAAATGTATTTCAAAAACAGTTCTCATTTTACTGGTTATATTCAGGTTGCTTTAGCCATGCCTCTGGTCGGTAGCAATAATTTCCTGTCTCTAACCATGATACTCCTATCTCATAAATACAAATGGTTGTCCCATTGAATAAAAAATAACATGTCTTGATTGAGAGAGACTTATTTCATTAAAAGAGAACCTTGTAGGAGAGACAATTATGAGTAATCAGTATGATGTTTTGATCATGGGGGCCGGGGTTGCTGGTATTGGTATGGCATGTCATTTAACAAGAGAATGTCCCGATAAAAAGGTAATTATTTTAGAGCGCCGTCATGCTATCGGAGGGACTTGGGATTTATTTCGTTATCCGGGCATCCGTTCAGATTCAGATATGATGACTTTTGGTTATAAATTCCGGCCTTGGTCTGAAACCAGTGTTTTTGCCGATGGCGAGTCAATTAAAAATTATGTCAATAAAACGGCAAAAGAGTATGGAATTGATAAAAAAATCCAGTTTGGGTTAAAAATTACTCATGCGGACTGGTCTGGCACGACTAACCAATGGAGCATTACTGCTGTTGAGGAGGAGAGTGGAGAAACTCGAACTTTTACCTGTAATTATCTGGTCGCGGCGACGGGTTATTACAACTATGATGAAGCGTATTTACCTGAATTCCCCGGTATTGAGGATTTCAAAGGGCCCGTTATTCATCCCCAGCATTGGCCTGAAGGATTAGACTATAAAGGGAAACGGGTTGTTGTTATTGGTAGTGGGGCGACAGCAGCCACGTTAGTTCCAACAATGGCAAATATTGCCGAACATGTCACTATGCTACAGCGTTCCCCCAGTTATTATTTATCTGTACCCGGAACAGATAAAATCGCTGAGTTTTTAAGTAAATTTATGCCAAAACGCTGGGTTTACTCATTCAGCCGAAATCGTAATATCTTTATGCACCGTTTACTTTATAAAACCAGCCGACATTTACCTACGCTGTTGAAATCGTTTTTATTGTCGTCAGCCCGCAAAAGGGTTGGGCCAAGTTTTAATATGAATCACCTTACACCAAAGTACATGCCTTGGGATGAACGGTTGTGTGTGATCCCCAATGGTAATTTTTTAAAGTCACTGAAAGAAGGCAAATCTTCTATTGTGACCGACCAGGTTAAACGCTTTACTGAAAATGGTATTTTACTGCAATCTGGTAAGGAGTTGCCGGCGGATATCATCGTTTCTGCTACTGGTCTGAAATTACGCTCTCTTGGTGGAATTGAAATTTCTATTGATGAGCAAAAACTGCAGGGCAATAATCGTATGCTCTACAAGGGAACATTGATACAGGATATTCCGAATTTTGCCTATCTGTTTGGCTATATTAACAGCTCTTGGACATTGAAAGTGGATCTATCCGCAGATTATGTCTGCCGATTACTGAAAGAGATGGATCGTCGTGGTGCTAAGTCTGTGACAGCTTATGCTCAGCCGGGTGAAATGTTGAAACACGAAAACATTTTTGGCGAGTTACAATCGGGTTATGTGAGGCGAGGTGATGAAGGTCTTCCTCGTCAGGGGCGCAGCCCGAATTGGCATGTTCCACATGATTATAAAAAGGATAAAGAGGTATTAGGACAGCCTGTAGATGATGCCGCGTTGAAATGGATATAACCGGTTTAAATCCAAAACCGAGGTGGTTATATTCATTGACAGCCCGTTGTGATAACGGGCTGTCATCGATTATTAATCAGTTTGACGCTGATCTAAAATATGCTGCGGATGAGCGGTTTGAATGTGGACGGAACCGATAAGTCCCCCTCAATATTGACGGAATTGGATCTGTGATTAAGCCGATCAAAATTAAAACCATCAATTAGACGTAAATAAAACCAACAAATAGACGCTGCAACGTCCATCAAACAATCGCAAAGTGTAAAGGTGATGTGATGCTACATAAGCGACGTAGTTTAGCGTGGAAAATTCTACATAATTACGAAAAGGATCAATAAATACTGAAACAGGCTATGGATGATGAAGTATTGCGGTGGAAATATCATTTTACCATGGCAATAATCCAGAAGCGATCTCACTGTAATAAACACCTAAAGCGAAAGAAAAAATAGCGGATCCCGAAATAAAGTATGATAGATAGAAAGTCGTGCCTTATCACTTGATTCTAAATGCACAGGCTTTACAGGTACACTGAATAATCATACTCTACAGAAAGTGACAATTTGACAGGTAGAACGAAACCGTACGTGAGCCGACGTTTTTATACAGTTTACCTGATAAATTACAGGAGTTCTAATGACGACAAGATCTGATATAGAAAAAGGAATATTGGTTTATACAGAGAAATTAGGATGGGTAGACCTAGGACATGCTACAGGAGATGATGCAAGAGTACTAATGAGTACCATAAATGCAGGGGATAATACTAAGGAACCGTATTTTACTGTTAGATATATTCAATATATGGGTAAAGGGAAGAATTATGGAACAACTAAAATAACAAAGTGGAGAGTAAGAAGAGGGTTATCTTTACATGATAAGAAGAGTGTAGCTCTTACAATTATGATGTATACAACTTATTTGTTTGAGTCGAACCAAGGTTCTTTTCCATTTAATTGGATTATGGATAGTGGTTATAGTAGTGATGACCTAACTTCTAATTTGCTTGGTTTTTATCGGGCTATAAATGGCGTAGACTATTTATCTCAGCTAGGTGTGGTAAGTAAAGAAGATGCATTAAAACGATGGGATTATTATGGCCCCATAGGTAAATATAAGAATAAGGTTTTCAAACCTCTACTATTCCCAGATCCGGAAAAGTACCCAAATAACGCAAGGCCTTATAATGGGACTTTGCCCAGTTTTTTAAATACTATATCACCAATAATTGACATGAAAATAAGCAGTATTTTAATACATGTTAAAGATGTTACTGAAATCAATATAGGTGTAGAACATGCTCAAATTGGTCTCGAATAATTTTATAAGAAAATTACTTTTTGTATTTATTCCAATATCTATTTTTGTAGTGAGTGTTTTGTTATTTGTTATGTCATTGGCCAGTGTTAATTTTTCATATACAAAAACAAATTTTATTTATTATTATCTTTATACATTTAATGAAATTAAAAACGTCCCTTTAATTTCGGATGATTATATCATATATTATAGTTCCCCTGACGGTTCAGATAGAATGACTAACGATGTTGTTTTTTCAAATGTAAATTCAAATCGTAAAACTGAGTTAATAAAATATGTAGAAGATATGGGGTTTAAGAAATATTTTGATGAATACTGGCGTGAAGAAAGCTGGAAAAAAGATAATGTACGCATAAGCATACAACAAAATAATACTAAACGTACCATTTTGTTCTTAGTTGAGAAGAGTTAAAACACATTATCTTCTCTTATGCTATAACTACATTTAAATTTATTACAGAAATGAATGAATGTGCGGTGGTAGGTCTTCTCTTATAAATTACTTTGCGTAATAGCTATTATATTTTACAACGATATAATAGATGTCACTATGTATTATTCATATTGTTTTTTACTAAATTTTCTGGTTGATAATCTGAAAAAAATATTATTTATAAAAATTCCTAACTATTGATAATTAAAAAATACAAAGAAAAAACAGCCTAATATAATAATTATGCTAACAAAAAGTAGGTGACTTTTGCTGGTGTTCAGAATGAGAAGGGCGTTACTACATCAAAATTGAGGAAAAATTATAGGGAATGGTTTCCCCGATATGCAGGAAAAACCACTCCAACTGTCATCATTATTTCAGTTAAATTTCTTAATAGGCTCTTAAAGACTGGGCGCTTTCCACCAAATCAGCAAGTATTTGGGTAATATTAAGATATCGTAATAGTTATATCTTAGTAAGTTGATGAAAATTCTATTTTTTATTTATCCATTAGGAAGAAATTGGTTTTTCAAATGATGATCAAAAGGGATTGTCAGCACAACTAAATTGAGATAGTGTTATGTTATATTGTAACAACTTAAGTTGAAGGGATATTTATGCAGGTATTAAATTCATTGAAGTCCGCAAAAAACCGTCATCCTGACTGTAAGATAGTTCGTCGTCGTGGCCGTCTCTATGTCATTTGTAAATCCAATCCCCGCTTTAAAGCGGTTCAGGGTTAAGAGTAATAAACCAATTTGACAGCCTCTGAAGGACGGGGTTTTACGGCGCACTGGATAATTTCGGTGCTGATAGGGGAGAACATACGGCAATATAGTTTAAAAATGGTCAACGTATCGTTTCAGAAATACGGGTGCCATAGCATATAAATTTACTTGCACCTTTTATCATATTTTGTCAGCTTTAATACAAGTCAGGGTGGCTGACGGATATCTTTCAGGACAGGGTAAACATGATGAAAAATGTAGGTTTTATCGGCTGGCGTGGTATGGTCGGCTCAGTATTGATGCAGCGTATGGTGGAAGAGCGTGATTTTGACCAGATCAATCCTGTCTTCTTCACAACATCCCAGCATGGGCAGTCCGCCCCCGACTTTACCGGGAAAGCTGGCATTTTGCAGGATGCCTTTGATATTGAGGCGCTGGGGGCGCTGGATATTATCATTAGCTGCCAAGGTGGGGATTATACCAACGAAATTTATCCCAAACTGAAGGCGACAGGCTGGCAGGGGTATTGGATTGATGCCGCTTCTGCACTGCGCATGAATGATGATGCTGTCATTATTCTTGATCCTGTTAACCATCAACATATTCAAAATAGCCTGAATAAAGGCATCAAAACCTTTGTTGGCGGCAACTGTACCGTTAGTTTGATGCTGATGTCTTTGGGTGGGCTGTTTGCCAATAATCTGGTTGAGTGGGCGTCGGTAGCAACTTATCAGGCGGCTTCTGGCGGCGGTGCTCGTCATATGCGTGAGCTGCTGGTGCAAATGGGCATGCTGCATAATCAGGTTGACAGTGAGCTGCAAAACCCGGCTTCCGCAATGTTGGATATCGAAAAGCGTGTAACAGATTTCACTCGCAGTGGCGCATTGCCGACGGATCAATTTGGTGTTCCGCTGGCAGGTAGCCTAATTCCGTGGATTGATAAACAGTTGGACAATGGGCAGAGCCGTGAAGAGTGGAAAGGGCAGGCTGAAACCAACAAGATCCTCAATACAGGCAATAATATCATCCCTGTTGATGGCCTGTGTGTCCGTATTGGGGCGCTGCGTTGCCATAGTCAGGCATTTACCCTGAAATTGAAAAAAGATATTGCCATCCATGAAATTGAAACGCTGCTGGCTTCCCATAATGATTGGGTTCGCGTTATCCCGAATGATCGTGAATTGAGCATGCGTGAATTAACCCCGGCTGCGGTTACGGGAACACTGAATGCGCCCGTTGGACGTCTGCGTAAGCTGAATATGGGGCCGGAATATCTGTCAGCCTTTACCGTTGGTGACCAATTGTTGTGGGGAGCGGCAGAGCCTCTGCGCCGTATGCTGCGTATTTTGCTGTAATTTCAACTCTGTTTAAGAACAGTGATTTCAGAAGCCCGCAGATTCAAGCCCGGTTTTTTCGGTTGGAACGTATAAGCAATTAACCCTGATACAATTTCCAGTAAGAAACCGAGTTAACTGCGGTGCTTTGCGTGATAAAAGGATAGTGCTTAATATGATAAATATAAGAATTTTTGATGGCTCATATGAAATAAAGTAAGGCTATTTATGGCCTTACTGAGAAAAAAGGAAGCCGGCAGATAGCGTTTGAGTAACCCGTATTCAATCAATTTCTGATGCCAGAGAGGAATAAGTTTTTGGCAAAAGTCATCGACGTGACAGTAAAGTTCTTCTAAATTAATCTTGCCTGAGGATCTCCACGATGGTGTTTCCTTTGACAAAAATTTTGCTCGTGCCTCAGATACTGAGTTTTCTTCTGAAATGAAATTCAGGTGGTTATCAATAAATCACACAATCTTTTTAACGACCCCTAACCATGACAAAACTTAACATAGTTTAGCTTGTGGGACATGGGGTTGCGGAGCATGGACATGATAAATAAAAACTTTCAGGTTCACCACAAAACGCCAGTAGTCACCGTGCAGGATAACCGGATGTTGACTGTGCGTGATATCCATTACCATTGTCATCCTGACCAGCCAGATCACATCGATGATCGTATCACTCGCTACCAGTTTAACGCCCACGGCAGATTGAGCACGAGTATTGATCCGCGCCTGGCTGAATTGCAGCAGTCGAACCAAGCGATTAATCCCAATTTTACTTATTTCTCCTCTCTCACTGGTGATGTCCTACGTACTGATAGTGTCGATGCGGGTACTGCCATCACGTTAAACGATATCGAAGGTCGGCCGATATTCAGCGTTAATGCGACCAGCGTGACTCGTCGTTGGCAATATGAAAAGCCCTCTCATATAGGACGTCTGTTGAGTATTACCGAACAACAACAAGGGCAAGCTGTACAGGTGACAGAACGTTTTGTCTGGGCCGGCAATAGCCCGAGTGAACAAGCGTTCAACCTGACTGGCCAGTGCGTCCGCCACTATGACACTGCCGGTATGCTCCAGACCAACAGCATTGCGCTGACAGGTATCCCGCTATCGACTGCACGCCAGTTATTGCCTGAGGGAAGTGTTGTGGACTGGCGAGGTGACAGTGAGCCAGACTGGAAAGATCAGTTGGTTCCAGAAGCGTTTACAACCACCTGTACCACAAATGCGACGGGGACGGTGCTTACTCAGACCGATACTAAAGGCAACAGACAACGATTAGCCTATGATGTGGCGGGTTTACTCTATGGTAGCTGGCTGACAATGAAAGGTGCTTCAGAGCAGGTCATCATTAAATCGCTGACTTATTCTGCTGCTGGCCATAAGCTGCGGGAAGAACATGGCAACGGGATAGTGACCACCTACTTGTATGAACCAAAGACACTGCGTCTGGTGGCTATCAAGACTGAACGCCCGGAAAAACATGTCGCTGGGGCAAAAGTGTTGCAGGATTTGCGTTATGAATACGACCCTGTGGGTAATGTGGTAAGTCTCTGCAATGATACAGAGGCTACCCGCTTTTGGCGCAATCAGAAGGTAGATGCTAAAGCGACTTATGTTTACGACAGTCTGTATCAATTGGTCAGTGCGAGCGGACGTGAGATGGCCAATATTGGGCAGCAGACTAATCAATTACCGACACCGATTATTCCCCTGGGCACTGACAGCAGCACTTACACTAACTACACCCGCACTTACACGTATGACCGTGGTAACAATCTAACCCAGATACGCCACAGCGCACCGGCAACCGGTAACAACTACACTACTGCTATTACTGTCTCCGAACGTAATAACCATGCCGTACTCAGCACACTGACAGACATACCATCAAAAGTAGATACTTTTTTTGATAAGTCAGGGTCTCAACTGCAATTAATGCCAGGGCAGAGATTGGATTGGACGATGAGGGGGGAGTTGCAACAAGTGACACGGGTAAATCGATTGTCTGGTCAACCAGACAGGGAAAGTTATCTTTATGATGGCAATAATCAGCGTGTGGTGAAAGTCAGTACGCAGCAGACTGGTGGCAGCCAACAGCAACAGCGGGTGCTTTATCTGCCGGAGCTGGAGCTGCGCACCACAAAAAACGGCGATGTGGAAAAGGAAATACTTCAAATCATTAAGGTCGGTGAGGCGGGGCGGGCGCAAGTGCAGGTATTGCATTGGGAAAGCGGCAAACCGGATGCGCTCAGTAACAACCAGATACGCTACAGCTACGATAATCTGGTGGGGAGCAGCGGACTGGAAGTGGACGGTGACGGGCAGATCATCAGCTTGGAAGAATACTATCCGTATGGCGGCACGGCGGTGTGGACAGCCAGAAGCCAGACAGAAGCGGACTACAAAACTATCCGATATTCGGGCAAGGAGCGGGATGCAACGGGGTTGTACTACTATGGATACCGTTATTACCAACCGTGGACAGCGCGTTGGTTAAGTGCCGATCCTGCGGGGACAGTGGACGGGCTGAACCTGTTTCGAATGGTGAGAAATAACCCTATTACATTATTTGATCCGACTGGAAACCTTCCCATAAATCATAATGAGTTACCTGCGGAGACTAAGTTATCTCAGATAGCAATGCTGGGCAGCCATGACGCAGGCACTTATGCCTACAGTAGGGCAAAAAGCGGATTCTCAATGAGTTTAGGAGCACTATTGCCCCGAGCATTTAAAACTCAAAATCTAACCTTGAAGGAGCAAGCAGAAGCGGGTGCTAGGTACTTCGATATTCGAGTAGCACAGCGCAAAGATGGTTCATTTGGTTTTTTCCATGGCCCTAGCGTTGCAGGAGGTGATGCCACTGCCGATGTTAAGGCACTATTGGAGCATGCAGGAAAAGATACTAATAATTTCTATTTGCTCAAAATGGTATTTAAAGGGGAAGGAAAGAAGAAAGCAACGTCTAGAACATCGGCTTCAGATACATTTTTACCGGATGTACTCACTGCCCACCGTAATAATCTTATTACACCTGATGATACATCGAGTTTAGGTGAAGCAACGGTTGATTTACTGAGTAAAGGAAAAAACATAGGGCTTATGGTTCATGGCTATGATGGAACTGAGTCCCATTGGAAATACAAAGAACAAGTTCATACTCAGTGGGCTAATAGAGCGAGCGCAACGGAGACAGCCGAGTTTTTGAGTGAGTATCATGCAACCCCAGCGCCTGACGGCCAGCTTAATGTTATTCAAACGAATATTCCATTTGCCTCTCCTGGGCGTGGGCAATTGACTTCAGGGGTAAAACGTTACTTATCTAAAAATAAGGGCATTTTGGCTGATGCTGTCGATAAGATCCCTCATGCGGGAATAATTAGTGGGGATTATATCGGGAGTGAGCATGGGGCAAGTTCAAGATTTATAAAAACGATTGAATCACATAATCAAAGCCTAATGAGTACGCGCTTATAAGGTAAGCAAACAATAAAGAACCGATAAAATAAATCTGACTCACCTTGTGTTGCAAGGTGAGTCAGATTAAGACTTTTTGTATCCCAGATAGCGGAAAACTATCTGGGATAAGGACGATTAAATATCAATATTCGCGGCTTTCAGGGCATTCTCTTCGATAAATGCACGGCGAGGTTCAACCGCATCTCCCATCAGAGTCGTAAACAGCAGATCGGTAGCAATGGCATCCTTCACTGTTACACGCATCATACGGCGGGTTTCTGGGTTCATGGTGGTTTCCCACAATTGATCAGGGTTCATTTCTCCCAGACCTTTATAGCGTTGGATGGAAAGGCCACGGCGTGATTCTTTACTCAGCCATTCTAATGCCTGTTCAAAGTTACTCACGGGTTGACGACGTTCGCCACGTTCAATGTATGCATCTTCTTCAATCAGGTTGCCAATCAATTCTCCCAGCTTGGTGATGCGGCGGTATTCGCCCCCGTGGATGAAATCGAAATCCAGATTGTAGTTGGTATCAACGCCATGTGTACGGATACACAGAACGGGTTCATAAATCTGACGCTCACGGTTCTCATGGATTTGATAGCTATAAGTGCTGCCATGCTGCTCTTTATCATTTAGACGAATAGCCAGCGTACTCACCCATTCTTCCACTTTTGCCTGATCGTTCAAGGCATCTTCGGTCAGTGTCGGGTGGTAAATCAGATTATTCAGTAAAGCCTGCGGATACAGGCGTTCCATGCGTTTAATGATTTTGTTACTGGCATTGAACTCAGTGACCAGTTTTTCCAACGCTTCGCCTTTCAGTGCTGGCGCGTGCTGATTGGTGTAGAGAGATGCTCCATCCAGTGCAATCGACATCTGGTAGGCTTCCATGGCATCGTCATCTTTGATGTATTGCTCTTGTTTGCCTTTTTTCACTTTGTACAGAGGTGGCTGGGCGATATAGACATAGCCACGCTCAATGATCTCAGGCATCTGGCGGTAGAAGAACGTCAGCAGCAGGGTACGGATGTGGGAACCATCGACATCGGCGTCGGTCATGATGATAATGCTGTGATAACGCAGTTTGTCCGGGTTGTATTCATCACGGCCAATACCGCAGCCCAGTGCGGTGATTAACGTTGCGACTTCCTGTGAAGACAACATCTTGTCAAAACGCGCTTTTTCAACGTTCAGGATCTTACCTTTTAGTGGTAGGATCGCCTGATTTTTACGGTTGCGCCCCTGTTTTGCTGACCCTCCCGCAGAATCACCCTCCACCAGGTAGAGTTCGGACAGAGCAGGATCACGCTCCTGACAGTCAGCCAGTTTGCCCGGCAGACCTGCCAGATCCAGTGCGCCTTTGCGGCGGGTCATTTCACGGGCTTTACGCGCCGCTTCACGGGCACGAGCGGCATCAATGATTTTGCCGACGACCGTTTTGGCATCGTTCGGGTTTTCCAGCAGGTATTCTACCAGCTTCTCATTCATCTGGGTTTCAACCGCCGTCTTCACTTCAGAAGAAACCAGCTTGTCTTTAGTCTGAGAAGAGAATTTCGGATCAGGGACTTTGACGGAAATAACTGCAATCAAGCCTTCGCGGGCATCATCACCCGTGGCGTTAACTTTGGATTTTTTGTTGTAACCCTCTTTATCCATGTAGCTGTTGAGGGTACGAGTCATCGCGGCACGGAAACCAACCAAGTGGGCTCCCCCATCGCGCTGAGGAATGTTGTTGGTGAAACAGTAAATGTTTTCCTGAAAACCGTCATTCCACTGCATGGAAATTTCCACGCCGATACCGTCTTTTTCCGTGGAAAAATAGAAGACATTAGGGTGAATAGGCGTTTTATTGCGGCTCAGGAATTCAACAAACGCCTTGATACCACCTTCATAATGGAAATGGTCTTCTGCATTAGTGCGTCTGTCGACTAAACGGATAGAAACGCCGGAGTTCAGGAATGACAGCTCGCGCAGGCGTTTCGCCAGAATATCATATTCGAATTCGGTGTTGAGCTTGAACGTGTCCATACTTGGCCAGAAACGGACAGTTGTCCCAGTCTGCTCAGTATCTCCGACCATTTTCAACGGTGCCTGTGGAACCCCATGCTGGTAGGTTTGTTCGTGGACTTTGCCGTCACGACGGATAGTCAGTTCCAGTTTTTCAGATAAGGCGTTAACAACAGAAACCCCTACACCATGCAGACCGCCGGAAACTTTATAGGAGTTGTCATCGAATTTACCCCCCGCATGCAGCACGGTCATGATGACTTCCGCTGCTGAAACACCTTCTTCTTCGTGTATGCCGGTAGGAATACCGCGGCCATCATCCTGAACAGAAACAGAGTTATCTGTATGGATGGTGACAAGTATTTTGTCACAATGACCTGCGAGGGCTTCGTCGATAGCGTTGTCAACAACCTCGAAGACCATGTGGTGCAGGCCGGTACCATCATCGGTATCACCGATATACATGCCTGGACGTTTACGGACGGCATCCAGCCCTTTTAATACCTTGATACTTGAGGAGTCATATGTATTCGACATCAACGTTTCTCGCTCATCTTAATCCTGTGGTTGAACCTCGATTTTGCCATGTTCTACGCGAAACATCCTGCTATTTACATCAATCATGTCTGTAACTTGCCCAGGCGTGATTGCACTGACAAATACCTGAGCCTGCGTAGATTTTAGACGCTCGGCTAACAGTTGACGACGGCCGGCATCCAGTTCAGAAGCAAAATCATCAAGCAGATACAGGCATTTTTGCCCGCTCTGTCGGGTGAAATATTCACCCTGCGCTAACCTCAACGCGCACATCAGTAATTTCAACTGACCACGGGAGAGCATATCTTCTACTGGTGTGCCGTCCACCCTGATCCGTAGATCGGCTTTATGGGGGCCGGAAGCGGTGTAGGTTAACGCTCTGTCGCGCTCGAATTGCCGCGCGAGCAGTTCTGCATATTCACTCTCTTTGTCCCAGCCCTGCTGGAAGCTGATGCTGAGGGTGAATTCAGGTAAAAATTGTTTGCAGGTTTTCTCGATATCTTCAGCAATACCTGCAATGTATTCAGCCCGCCATTGGCTTATTTCAGTCGCTAGCGGTGCAAGCTCGCGATCCCAGTGTTGGATTTGGCTATAGCGGGTCACTTGCCGCAATGCTGCATTTCGCTGTTTGAGCAGCCTTTTCAGGTTGACCCAGGCAGTAAAAAAACGCGGCTCATTGTGAAAGCAACCCCAGTCAATAAAAGCGCGGCGGTATTTGGGGCCCCCGTTTAGCAGCGTAAAACCTTCTGGCGTGATAAGTTGCATCGGCAGCATTTTTGCCAGTTCGGCAATTTTATGCCCGTCACTGCCATCGATCCTGACTTTGCTGTCACCCAGACGGTTTTTACTCAGCCCTACCGCCAAGATCCGTTCGTGGAATTGCTGTTCCAGCCGCCCATGAAGAATGAATTCTTCACAATCATGGCGGATCACCCTTCCCGCCTGAATGCTGCGAAAAGCACGCCCATGGCCCAATGTATAAATGGCTTCCAGTATACTTGTTTTACCACTGGCATTTGGCCCAACCAGAAAATTAAAACCGGTTGCCAAAGTCAGATCGGCATTCGCGATATTACGAAAATCGCGGATCAGCAAACGCGAGAGAATCATAAAATGAGTTAATGTGGTTACAGGCGCATAGGCATCACGACATAAGTCGCGGCCTGACTGGCTGAATTCTCTATTTTCACACTGGAGGTGGCATCCGTCAGCAAGAGACTTACTTGCTCGCATTTCAATGCATTCAGGACATCCAGCACATAGCTGACATTGAAGCCAATTTCCATTTCAGTGCCTTGGTAGCTGACATCAACGATCTCTTCCGCTTCTTCCTGTTCTGGGTTGTTTGCGGTAATCCTGAGTTGGTTTTCGCTTAAATAGATACGAACACCACGGAATTTTTCGTTGGATAAAATCGCCGCCCGTGAAAATGCCTGCTTAAGCACGTCACAATTTGCTTCCAGCGTTTTATCTGGGTTTTTGGGCAGTACGCGGCGGTAATCAGGAAAGCGCCCGTCCACCAGCTTGGATGTGAAGACGAAATCACCGACATGCGCGCGAATGTTATTGCTGCCAATCTGCAATTGCAGCGGGCTATCGCCGCCATCGAGCAGCCGCATCAATTCAATGACGCCTTTACGGGGAACGATCACCGAATGGGAAGGCAGGTTCTGGCCGATATTCATAGAGCAGACTGCCAGACGGTGGCCGTCAGTTGCAACGGTACGCAGCTCTTCCTCTTCGGTTTCAAACAGCATGCCGTTCAAGTAATAGCGCACATCCTGATGTGCCATTGAAAACTGGGTGGATTCAATCAGACGTTTCAGTGTTGCCTGTGGCAGAGAAAATTCGACTTCGCTCTGCCAGTCATCAAGATTAGGAAAGTCTGAAGCCGGCAGGGTAGACAGTGAAAAACGGCTGCGGCCAGAGCGAACCAGAATGCGATCGCCATCCAGTTCAACACTGATCTCCGCTCCGTCAGGCAACCCTCGCCAGATATCAAAAAATTTACGCGCGGGGATGGTTGTTGCGCCCTGTTCATGCGGCTGAGTCAGCGCAACCCGTGCCTTCATTTCCATTTCTAAATCGGTGCCTGTCAGCAACAGGGAACCTTCCGTCACCTGCAACAACAAGTTGCCCAAAATTGGCAGGGTAGGACGGCCACCCAAGGGGCTGCTAACCTGCTGTAAGGGTTTTAATAATTGCTCACGTTCAATGATAAATTTCATAGCGCTAGGAAGATAATGTTCTGATTAAGTTAGAAAAATCTTCTTTGATGTCATGACTTTCCTCACGCAGCTGTTCGATTTTACGACATGCGTGAAGAACTGTTGTATGGTCACGTCCACCAAAGGCATCCCCGATTTCAGGCAAACTGTGATTTGTCAGCTCTTTTGCCAGCGCCATTGCCATCTGTCTTGGGCGGGCAACGGAGCGTGAACGGCGTTTGGAAAGCAGATCAGCAACCTTGATTTTGTAATATTCAGCGACTGTTTTCTGAATATTATCAATAGTTACCAGCTTTTCCTGTAGAGCCAATAAGTCACGTAGTGCTTCGCGTACAAAATCAATGGTAATCGCCCGCCCGGTAAAATTGGCGTTGGCGATGACCCTGTTCAAAGCGCCTTCGAGCTCACGAACGTTGGATCGCAGGCGTTTGGCAATAAAGAAAGCCACTTCACCCGGTAACTGGATTTGGTTCTCGTCAGCTTTCTTCATTAGAATGGCAACGCGTGTTTCCAGTTCCGGTGGCTCGATGGCAACGGTCAGCCCCCAGCCAAAACGTGATTTTAACCGATCTTCGACGCCATTGATCTCTTTTGGATAGCGATCTGATGTCAGAATAATCTGTTGATTACCTTCCAGCAGAGCATTGAACGTGTGAAAGAATTCTTCTTGGGATCGCTCTTTATTCGCAAAAAATTGAATATCATCGATCAGCAGGGCATCCACTGAGCGATAATAACGTTTAAATTCTTCTATCGCATTGTTCTGTAAAGCTTTTACCATATCCTGAACAAAACGTTCAGAATGCATGTACACCACTTTTGCATTGGCTTTGCGTGCCATGATGCTATTGCCGACGGCATGCAAAAGGTGAGTTTTACCCAACCCGGTGCCGCCATAGAGGAACAGCGGATTGTATGCGCCCCCCGGATTATCGGCAACTTGTCGGGCTGCCGCTCTGGCGAGTTGGTTGGATTTACCTTCAACAAAGTTATCGAACGTATGTTTTGGGTTCACATTGGAACGATAGGATAACTCTGGCTGGGCTTTTGCATTATCCCAGCTTGGGCGTACAGATAAACTGGACGGCGCAGTAGCTATCGGCATGTTGGCAATGATTTTCTGAGATGTAGACTGGTTCGGTGAAACAGGCTTATTACCGACTTCAAAACGCAGTAACGGTACTTCAGGGCCACAGAAATCATTTAATAACAAATTGATATTGTTGATATATTTCTCTCTTACCCAATCCAGCACGAAACGGTTGGGGGCATAGAGAGCCAAAGTGTTATCACTCAGTTCTGCCTGAAGGGGTCGTATCCACATACTGAATTCTGTGGCAGGTAACTCATCCTGCAATCGGGCAAGACATTGCTGCCAAAGCGAAAGTGACACGGCGAACTCCCCTAAAACAAGACTAATAAAAGAAATCGGAATAATAGATACGTTATACTGGGTACAAGGCGTCATTCCCCGATGATGAGGAAGGTCGCATGTACCTTGTGGCGATTTTTACTATCATCGCTCCCCAACGATCCGCATAGTGAGATCGGGATCGGTGATCATAACGCAAAAGACGGCATAGATCCTCATTCTTTTACACAGCTTTGACGCTTTTTATCCACAGGGAGATCGCCACGCTTTGGCACTTGCAGAATATAAGGCCCGTAAAAGATACTGTAGTGTAATCATGGTATATAGCAAATTCCATTTATCTATCGTTTAAAATATAAAGTGAAAACAACATGATGATCACGATTAAGATGTAAGGATCGGTGTATGATCCTTGCGCTTTATTACACAGTCCGTATAATCTTGCACCCTGCGTGTTATGCCAACGATTTTTTTCCGGCTATGGCTGGTTAAGATTTGGGGTAAGCACCTCGGGTAGCAAAAGTCTGGTAATGTCTGGTTAAAGTAAAAAAAACCGACAGGAAAGCGGTCAGGCTCGCGTCATCTTAGATTGATGGATTGACTAGGGGTAGTACATTTTATTACAATCCTGCCTCTTTCTATATATTGATGTTGCGACTGAGGCATCGGTGTCTACTTATTTCTCACTGGTCGCCAACGAATTTGCTGAATCAGTAACAAATTTTAAGTTAGGTAGAAATCGCTATGAAACGCACTTTCCAACCGTCCGTACTGAAGCGTAACCGTACCCACGGCTTCCGCTCTCGTATGGCCACTAAAAATGGTCGTCAAGTTCTGGCTCGCCGTCGTGCGAAAGGCCGTACTCGTCTGACTGTTTCTAAGTAATAAAGCTAATCATACCACGTGGTTAAGCTCGCTTTTCCGAGGGAGTTACGTTTGTTAACTCCCGAGCATTTCACTTATGTTTTCCAGCAGCCACAACGGGCAAGCTCCGCAGAGATAACCATTCTTGGGCGCCTTAATGAGCTGGGGCATCCCCGCATCGGTCTAACCGTCGCCAAAAAAAATGTTAAACGCGCCCATGAGCGTAATCGTATCAAGCGATTGGCTCGTGAAAGTTTTCGTTTAAACCAGCATAAATTGCCTTCCATGGATTTTGTGGTTTTGGTGAGGAAAGGGGTTGCTGAGCTTGATAATCGTGAGCTAACGGAGGCGTTGGGCAAATTATGGCGTCGTCACTGTCGCTTGGTTCGCGGCTCTTGATTGCGATAATCAGGGGCTACCAGTTGGTGATCAGTCCACTGTTGGGGCCTCGCTGTCGTTTTCATCCTACCTGTTCTCAATATGGCATTGAGGCACTGCGCAGGTTTGGAATGATAAAAGGCAGTTGGTTAACAGTGAAACGCATATTAAAATGCCACCCCTTACACGAAGGTGGTGATGATCCTGTCCCACCTAAAAAAAACGAAGATAACAGAGAACATTAACGATGGATTCGCAACGCAATCTTCTTTTCATCGCTTTGCTGTTTGTTTCGTTCTTGGTCTGGCAGGCGTGGGAGAAAGATCAGAACCCACAACCAACGGCACAGATCACGCAACAAGCAAATACGCCGAGTAGCGAAGCAAGCAGTGGGCAAGGTAAACTGATCACCGTGAAAACGGATGTGCTTTCTTTGCACATTAATACCCGTGGCGGTGATATCGAAGAGGCTGATCTGCTGGCCTATCCTGATACCCTCGGTTCCAACAAACCATTCAAACTGCTCGAAAGCACCCCTGAGTTCATTTATCAGGCTCAAAGTGGATTAACTGGCACCAATGGCCCAGATAATCAAGCTGAACGCCCGTTTTACCACACCACTCAGGATAGCTACGTTTTGGCTGATGGTCAGAATGAGTTGCGTATTCCGATGACTTATACTGCACCAGATGGTGTTGTTTATGTCAAAACCTTCATTTTGAAACGCGGTAATTACGCGGTTTCTGTCGATTACAACATCGATAACGTAACTGACAAGCCGTTGCAGATGGCGTTCTTTGGTCAGTTGAAGCAGAGTGTTGAGCTGCCGAAAAGTCGTGATACTGGCAGCAGCAACTTTGCTCTGCATACTTATCGCGGTGCTGCTTATTCATCAGCTGAAGCAAAATACGAAAAATACAAATTCGGCGATATTGAAGATAAAGCGTTAGCCGTGACGACCAACGGTGGCTGGGTAGCGATGTTGCAGCAATATTTCGCCACTGCTTGGGTGCCGGGCGCAAACTCTACCAGCACGTTCTACACGATTGACCAGAAAAGCCAGAAAATGGCGATAATCGGGTACAAAGGTGAAACCGTCAATATCGCACCTAACAGCAAGCAGAATATCTCCTCTACTCTGTGGGTAGGTCCTGAAATCCAGGACAAAATGGCTGAAGTTGCTCCACATCTGGATCTGACCGTTGATTACGGCTGGTTGTGGTTTATTTCTCAGCCTCTGTTCAAGTTGCTGAAATTCCTGCATGAATTCATCGGTAACTGGGGCTTCTCCATCATTGCCATTACCTTTATCGTGCGCGGTATCATGTATCCGCTGACTAAGGCGCAATACACCTCCATGGCGAAAATGCGTCTGTTGCAGCCGAAAATTACGGCGATGCGTGAGCGTCATGGTGATGATCGTCAGCGCATGAGTCAGGAAATGATGGCGCTGTACAAAACAGAAAAAGTGAATCCACTGGGCGGCTGTCTGCCTCTGGTGATTCAGATGCCAATCTTCCTTGCGTTGTATTACATGCTGATGGGTTCTGTTGAGCTGCGTCATGCGCCATTCATTGGTTGGATTGAGGACTTGTCCGCACAAGACCCTTACTACATTCTGCCATTGCTGATGGGTGCGACCATGTTTGTGATCCAGAAACTGTCACCAACGACCGTAACCGACCCTATGCAGCAGAAGATCATGACTTACATGCCCGTAATGTTTACTGTCTTCTTCCTGTGGTTCCCGTCTGGTCTGGTGCTGTACTATATCGTCAGTAACTTGGTCACTATTATCCAGCAGCAGGTTATTTTCCGCAGTCTGGAAAAACGCGGCTTACATACCCGCGAAAAAAAGTAGATCTTTTAAAGAGCTAACTAGAAGGCGGTCATTGGCCGCCTTTATTATTTCAGTTGATTAGTAAAAGAGAGAGTTTCATGAATACCACCGATACGATAGTCGCTCAGGCCACTCCTCCGGGACGAGGCGGTGTAGGCATCCTGCGTATTTCTGGCCCTAAGGCGGCGGAAGTTGCTGAGGTGGTATTGGGCAAGTTGCCGAAACCCCGTTATGCGGATTACTTGCCCTTCCGTGATGTGGATGGAACTGTGCTGGATCAAGGCATCGCACTTTACTTCCCCGGCCCCAACTCTTTTACCGGCGAAGATGTGCTGGAACTTCAGGGGCACGGTGGGCCAGTCATTCTTGATCTGCTATTAAAACGTATTCTGACAATTTCTGCTGTGCGTATTGCCAATCCGGGTGAATTTTCTGAACGTGCATTTTTGAATGACAAACTCGACTTGGCACAGGCTGAGGCGATTGCGGATCTGATTGATGCCAGTTCTGAGCAAGCTGCCCGTTCAGCCATGAATTCTCTGCAAGGAACATTTTCCAATCATGTCCACCAAATGGTGGAAGCGCTTACTAACCTTCGTATCTACGTTGAAGCGGCGATTGATTTTCCTGATGAAGAAATTGATTTTCTTTCCGATGGCAAGATAGAAGCCAAGCTGGATGAAGTGATTGAAGAACTTGATCACGTCCGTTCACAGGCACGCCAGGGGAGTTTGTTGCGTGAAGGGATGAAAGTGGTTATCGCGGGACGGCCAAACGCGGGAAAATCCAGCCTGCTCAACGCATTGGCTGGCCGTGAAGCCGCGATTGTCACCGATATTGCAGGTACAACACGCGATGTTCTGCGCGAGCATATTCATATTGATGGAATGCCGCTGCATATTATTGATACGGCGGGGCTGCGCGAAGCGAGCGATGAAGTGGAACGCATTGGTATCGAACGCGCATGGCAGGAAATCGAGCAGGCGGATCGGGTGCTGTTTATGGTAGATAGCACGACCACGGATGCCGTTGAACCTGCGAAAATCTGGCCGGAATTTATGACAAAGCTGCCTGCATCACTGCCTGTTACCGTGATCCGCAATAAGACCGATATGACCGGAGAAGAAACCGGCGTATTAGAAGTAAGTGGTTACTCATTAATCCGCCTCTCTGCCCGTGAGGGGGAAGGTATTGATTTGCTGCGGGATCATCTAAAAGAGGCGATGGGTTTCAACAGCAATACCGAAGGGGGCTTCCTCGCCCGTCGCCGCCATTTACAGGCGTTGAATATGGCGGCAGAACATTTGCAGGAAGGCCATCAACAATTGGTTTTTGCCCGTTCAGGGGAATTGCTGGCGGAAGAATTGCGACTGGCGCAACAGGTATTGTGTGAAATTACCGGCGAATTTACTTCGGATGATTTGCTGGGACGGATTTTTTCGAGCTTTTGTATTGGGAAGTGAATGGGTAAAAAAATATCGGGTAACGTTCACTGAAGCTTATCAAATGTATATTTTGATGAGCTTTGCTAGGATTGGCTTATGCTCTTTCTCAGATAAATTGTCTACCTTATTTTGTATATTCAAAATAAACTACCATTGTATCCCCAGAAGAAAGTTGATGCTCTCCCGGACAGTACGCGTTCACCGTAATACCTGCACTAGCATATTCTTTGGCTGCACATCGGCTATTGCTTTAACTTGAACAATACCTGCCTTATTAAAATAAGGAAGAGCAATATCAATCGGTTTTTTTTAAAAAAATTAAACAATGTACAATTAGGACATATTGCGCTTTATTTAAATGCTTTTTCAGATTGATATCAATTCATTTCGATATGATATAGGAATTACATTCATTAAAGATTGAATCACCAGCAGTATATTCTATTGTTAATGAAATGATGCGATTTGGTTATATGAGCTGGGACGTTATTGATGATTTTTTTCATGACGATATACCAAACAAGACAGTTTATATTTTAATTAATTATAACTTGATTTCTTATTAATATAATTATAATAATTGGTATTATATCATATTTATTATAAGTAACAAATTAAATCCCATTGTAATATTTTATGTTAATATTACTAATTGATTGTTATTTAAAATAAAATGAATAAAATAACAATTTGTTATTATTGTTTTTTTATTCATTTATTTATTATTAATAATAATTATTCCATTATGATTTCATTTTAGAATAGTTACGTGTAATTATTATAAATCTCAATTTTTAAAAAAGAATATATTCTTTTTTTGTTTGTTATTGATTTAATTAATGGTGTTTTTATTTTTGTTTGTAGGGTTAGTTTTCTTATTTATTGACATGGTGGAATAGTTTGTGAGACTTTATTATTCCATTAAGTTAAATATACGTTTGTAGGCTAATATTATATGAAAAAATATGTATCTGCGGTATGTGAGGAATTATCCTCAATTCTCTTTGTTGAAGAAAATACTATTCATGAAAATTCTTCATTAATTAATGATTTGGGTGCGGATTCTTTAGATGTCATTGATTTATCATTTAATCTTGGTAAGAAATTTAAAATCACGATGCCGACAAAAAGTGTTTTTGCCCATGCTTATGAAGTTCTTTCCGAAGAGGTACTGAACCGGCTGTTAGCTGATGATACGCTTACTCAAGAAGGCAAAGGATTACTTGTTTATAGTTGTTATGATTATACACCGGAACAGTTGAATACCATTCATACTTTGGGTGATGTATTTGGTGAAACCAATGTTCACAATTGGGCTTCGTTATGTAAAGCCACTTACGAGTCGAATGGAAAAAATGCGGATGAGATTATCCTGGAAGAAATAGAAAAATATTGTTCAGAAATGTTAATTAAATAATAAGGTTCTTAATTTATGAAATTAACTGGCTAAGATAAAAATAATTATCATTCAGTATTAATAGAACATAACCTGAATAAAATATATTATTAAAATAGAAGATAACTATGACTGGTATAAGTACAGATAATATTGCTGTAACCGGTTATGGTTTAATTGTTCGTAATCATGATTGCCCAAGTGATTTATTTAATTCTCTATCGGAAGGGAAATCACTTATCTGTGAAGATGAGTTATTAAAAGAGTATGGAATAACCCATATTCCGAGTGCCAAATTATCCTCCAAAGATATAGATAGGTTACGTAGTCAATTCAGCTGTACAGGACAATTATCCAATAATCGTGTTTTCTTGATGGCTTGCGGTGCTGCATCAAATAGTTTGCAAATGGCGGGATTGACTCAAACGGAGTTAAATCAATCCCAATGTGAGTTATTTTTTGCCAATAACAAGATGTTTGTTGATGGTGAGGCATTATCCCGTTATTTCAATTCAGGAATATCGCACTCAAAATATATCGATATTGAACAATTTGGGGCGCTGATGCGCCCATATGAAATCGCCGAAGAGCTGGCAAACAGCTTAAATATCTCAACACTGCCCAAAATTTATAGTGATGCTTGTACAGCTGGCATGGTCGCACTCTATTCGGCCTATCAGCACCTCAAGAGTGGCAGGGTTGACATTGCATTGGTTGGTGCTTCTGAAGAAGCCACCCACCCGATTATGCAATTATTGTTCAAGAAAGTCAGAGCGCTGTATGACGGTAAATTTACCGATATGAGCCAATCTTCACGGGCATTTGATAAAGATAGGTCAGGTTGTGTTCTGGCTGATGCTTCTGCATTTTTGGTTGTAGAACGTTGTTCTCATGCTATTGCCAGAAAGGCAAACATCATAGCTGAAATTGCAGGAATGTCTCGGCAATCCGAAGGGTATAAAATGACGTCAACCGATCTCTCTGGGCGATATTACCGGGACTGCATGTCTGCTGCATTGCAAGATGCGGGCTTATCAGCGGAGGATATTGAGCACATTAATTCTCATGGTACATCAACCGTCAATAATGATCTTGCTGAGAGCAAAGCGATTAATGCACTTTTTCCCCATAACCCATTGGTTATTTCCACGAAATCGGCGATGGGGCACTCGCTTGCTGTTAGCGGACTATTGGAAGCCATCCTTTCCATTGAAACATTGAAGAATGAACTCATTCTTCCCAGCCTTAATTTTTCTGAGGCGGGAAAAACGGATGGGGTGGTTAACGTTAACAGCACTGCAAAAGTGAAACGCGTTAATCACATCTTGAGTAATTCCTTTGGGTTTGGTGGGGAAAATAGCAGTCTGATATTAAAGCGGCATGAGGGGTGAAGAATGGGAATCTATATTGCCAGTGGAGTTAGCCTGCTTCCTGATGGCCTGAATATGGACAACCTGATACAGGGTAATATCGCAGCGGCTGAACGTTCAGATAGTTCACTTCATTTACCCAATATCGTAGGTGAAAGGCTTATTAGCGATAAGGCTTTTGTCATGCCACGTATGGATAAGATTGTCCGGCGGGTTGCGAATGCGCAAAGTCGGTGGGTGCTCTATTCTGGCATCAAAACGTGGGAAAGTAGCACTGGGGATAAAATTCCGCCTGAACAACGAGGATTGTTTATCGGATTAGGAACCAGTGATGCTGATGATGACATACTTCCTATTGCCTTTGATGCACAGGACGATGAAAGTTATGTTTCCAGAGCCTTGGTTGAAACACCTCCATTAATGGGATTGGCATTGTTAAATACGTCAACAGCCAGCCATTTATCTCAACATCTTAATATTCAGGGAGACAATGGTTTTTTTTCTCCTCATGTTGATGCAGGTGGCAATGCACTTCTGGAAGGTTATTACAGTATTAAAGAAAAACGTAGCCAATGGATTCTCTGCGGCGGTGGTAGCCAGAAAATTTCACCGTGGTATTACCTTGCATACGAACGCCTCATAAAAAATACCCCGTGGCTACCAGCAGAAGCGGCGGCATTTATTACTCTGCATGAAGATGTTCATAATGCGGACGGTGAGATACTCCGTCTTGAACGTTCATTTCTGCACAACACAGCCTTTCACAACAATAACCCGTATCAGCGTTTTCTGACTGAATTGACGGAAGAAAATTTATCGCCATGCCAAATCATCCATGTTGGAAAAGCCACTGATGGGTTTATAACACTGGCAAGCGATACTTTTCCTGATGCCATGCAATTTTATCTTGATAAAACCATGGGGTATTCAGGGCCGGCAGCACCTTTTATTGCGATTAATCTGGCCATTGACATGCATAAAAAAGGGATCGGTGTTGATAACGTCAATCGGAATTTCATCCGTCAACTGCCGCCTAGTTTGGTGTTAGTCGTGGTTCATGGTTTGGAAAATCAATGCATTGCCATTTTGCTTCGCATGGGGATGCCCAAAGAGGGGGAGTTGTGATGGTTTCTGATCGTCGCGTTGTAGTCACGGGCATGGGGATCGTCAGTGCTTTCGGGACTCATATTGATGTTTTCTGGCAAAAACTTTGCGATGGAGAATCTGCCGTTAAACCACTGGCGTTTGCAGATAATGGCGCATTACCTATCAAATATGCTGCACAGATTGATTTTGATTCACTGATTGCCAATCACTCTGCGTACCTGCCGGAATCCGGGATGACAGACAGACGTGGAGTGATGGGAATTATTGCTGCAGCCAAGGCATTGGAAGATGCGGGGCTACATCCGGCACAGCTTGCTGGGAAGCGCATCGGAATTTATGGGTGTAGCGGGGTTTCTAGCACTCTTGAAGATGATAGAAATCTGTGCCGTCATTCTCATGAACCAGTTATGCAATCCCTGTTGCAGCAACGTAATAATTTGGGTGCTTATTCAGGCATAAGATGCAGTAATGATGGAATGGTAACGGAGATCGCTCGCCAGCTTGCTTTAGCGGGGCCTGTCGTCAATGTCAATGCGGCTTGTGCTGGTGCGACTCACGCTATTGGGCTGGCCTGTCAGTCCATTCGAAGGGGGGAGTCCACCATGATGTTAGCGGGAGGGGCTGATTCGGTCATAAGCCTGCGCACTTTGGTCGGGTTGAATTTGTTGGGGGCAACTGCCACAACAGAAAAATGGGGTGACAGGTTTTGTCGGCCTTTTGATAAAAATCGCAGTGGTTTGGTTGCTGGCGAAGGGGGTGCTTTCTTAGTCCTTGAGAGTGAAGAAAGTGCGTTGAGCAGAGGCGCGAAAATTTACGCTGAAATTACAGGATACGGTGCTTCCCTTGATGCTTATAAGCTGACCGCTCCCCATCCTGATGGTATTGGGGCGGAAAACGTTATCAGGAAGGCTATCAGGGACAGCGGATTAGAACCTCACCAGATTGATTATGTTAATGCCCACGGCACATCAACCCCATTGAATGATGAGTTGGAAACTGCGGTTATCAAGCGGATCTTTGGCAGCCAGCCGCCCCTGATTTCATCAATAAAATCGATGTTGGGCCACTGGATAGCTGCGGCGGGAGCGGTTGAAACTGTAGCAACGGTTCTGACGGTGAAAAACAAGTTTATTCCTCCTACCATCAATCTTGAAACGCCTGATCCACTGTGTGACTTGGATTATGTTCCACAGAAGGGCAGGCCTTTCCCCGTAAAAAATGCGATAACAAACTCATTTGGCTTTGGTGGTATTAATTCGTGTTTAGTGATAGGGGATTATGGTGATTAATAGAGGCGTAAAACTTATTAGCTATAATGTGACTAGTCATCATCCGTCATTGAATAGCTTGAATCATGAGAATAATGGCCGTGAGCTGATTAAAAATGACAAGTTGAGGCGTTTTTATTCTATCGGAACGGAAAAAGGCATTATTTCAGCGCGAAGAGCGTTAATGTTATCCGGTTTGGATATCGCTGATCCTAATAAAAAATTTGGCCTGTATACCACACAGTATGGCTATCTTCATCCTATGCCTTCGGAATTGAATCCTGAACAGGAAGAACATGGGGCAGAGAATGAACATGAAATTTATCAAACTATCTGGAATTCAGTACAGGTAAATCCTTTCTTAATTACCCTATCGCTCAGTAATAACCTGCTAGGTGTGCTTTCCCAAGAATTGAGCCTGCAATGCGATTGTGCTTCTTTTTTACGTGGAAATATCGGTTTGTTGTCAGCATTCAGTGAGGCTGAGTTATTCCTGAGCAACGGCATGATTGACTATGCATTAGTGGTGGCTTCTGGCATGGGAAATATCACTCATGATGCTCAATCTGATGGTGAGGAAGACTTTGTGGAATTTGGCGTCACTTTTATTCTGGCGAAGGGTGAAAGACCGACACTGCAAGATTATCCGACCATCGATATTTCCTCCCTGAGCAGAATGTATCGTGAAGGAAATCATTGTGCTGAAGCCGTCTTGTTTATCAATGAAATAGCGGACTATATGTCAGCCTGTGTACGGACTGAGACTGCCAGCCCTAGTCTCAAATAACCATAGCTCCACACAACCATAGCTTCATATAACAGCAGGTTCACATATTAAGGATCTATAATGGAAAATTACGCTAGGTTTTGTAAGCCATTGCTTACCCGTGCATTGGTTTCTATTGGTTTAGACAAAACTTATCATCGGGCTTCGGGCAATTTTTTGTATTACAAAGATGAACAGGATCAGGAAATACCCGTATTAGATCTTTTAGGAGGATATGGTGCGACATTGCTTGGCCACAATTCCCTTCTTATCAGAGAAAGAATTAAGCACTATCTTGATGAAGAGATACCGGTTCATAACCAGTTTTCCATCAGAAAGCCTGCGGCCGTCTTGGCAGAAAGATTGAATGAATTACTGAAGGAAGAAACTGCGACCAGCGGCGATTTTGTGTTCTGCTTTACCAGCACAGGAGCAGAATCGATGGAAGTTGCGCTGAAAAGTGTCGAATTCACACGTAATGCAGAGCTTGTAGCCTTGGAACAAGAGGTTGCACAGGCTACTGCTAAAATAAACGGCGAGTCAGTGATTGCGCTGACAGATGAGCAGTGCCAGCAGCTGCAACTGGAGGAAAAGGCTTCTGCCCAAGATATCCAACGTGCGTTGACTGCATTCAACCAGAGTCGGTTAGATTCAAAGCCAACATTTCTTGCCCTTGAACATGCCTTTCATGGAAAAATGATAGTAACGGCGAACTGTACACACGGTACTATGTATCGTGATTACTTGAAGCGTCTGAAAATCAACACTTATTTCCTTTCCACTGAGAAACTGTCTGAGTTTGTTGAGATGGGAGAGAAAGCCAATGACATTCTGAATGGTTGGTTATGGCTGCCACAGGAAGAAAATGACCGGATTATCCTGACGAAAAAGAAATTTAGAACCGTTGCCGCATTGTTGATAGAACCCGTTCAGGGAGAAGGGGGCGTTTACCCACTTAGTGCAGAGCAGGTAAGCGGAGTTAATCAGCTAAAACAGATCATTAGATGTCCAATCATTGCGGATGAAGTGCAGGCTGGATCTGGGCGGTGTGGGTTTCTGGTGGCATCCAGTGATGTGGGTATTCATGCTGATTATTATGTACTTTCCAAAGCATTGGGTGGAGGGTACGCCAAAATCGGGGTTGTTGCGATCCGCCAGGAGAGTTTTACTCCGGGGTTTGATTTAATTCAAAGCTCAACGTTTGGTGAGGATGATTTTTCCTGCCGAGTGGCTTTGGACTATATAAACTTACTGCATGCTGATCAGCGCCAGTTACTTAAGCAAGTCACCCAACTGGGGGAAGAGTTCAAGGTACGGCTCCATGCCCTGAAAGAAGACTACCCCGATATTATTCGAGATGTGCGCGGAAAAGGGTTGATCTGGGGGGTAGAATTCCATGATGTAGATGATTCAGATTCTTACATTTTGCAAAATATCGCTGTTCAGGGCAGCCTGGGCTATATCATCAGTGGTTATTTACTGTGCGGCAGCCATATCCGTGTTGCGCCTTCAGGTAGTGCGGCCAATGTGATCCGTATGGAACCCTCTGTTTTTCTGGAACTCCGGGACATTGTCCGGTTTGTGGATGAACTTGCTAAAGTTTGTCTGGCGATTCGCCATGCTAATGCAGGGTTCATTGTGGCCCCTATACTTGGGAAGTTGAATCAATCCACTCCTGCTGATTATCGTAGCAGGGAAGTGGGTCAACAAAATGGCAGTGCAGCAAATTATAAGGCGGCGTTCATTAACCATCTGATTTCTGCAGACTGGCTCAGAGAAGTTGATCCCTCTTTCAGCATTTTCAGCGATGAAGAATTGGAATCGTTTGTCGAGAGCACCAGCTTTAATCTGGCGACTAAACCTTTCAAACCCGCACGTATAAGCTCGGTTAATGGGCAGTCGGTAGACTTTACGCTGTATCCGATTCCTGTGACATCAAAAATGATTAAGGCTGCACTGGCCCAAAATGATTTGGCGCGGTTGAGGCATGAAATTGATGTTCGTATTGCTCAAGCTGTGGAGTCTGGTAATACGGTAGTTGGGTTGGGGATGTTTACATCGATTATTACCAATAATGGTAAATCAGTGAAAAATAACCAGATAGGTATAACGACCGGTAATGCTTTGACTGTGGGGATTGGGATTGAAGCCTTGCAAAGAAGTACATCGCATCGGGATATCACCCAAATGCGGCTTGCGGTGATTGGTGGTGCAGGGAATATCGGTCGGGTTTATGCAGAAATTTTGGGGCCACAATATCAGGAAATGGTGCTGATAGGCAGTAATAATCAGGGTTCAGTGAGAAAACTGAATGAAGTGAAATACCATATTTATCAATATATCTATGAACAATTTATTGTCAATAAACAGCCATTGATGGGTGGGTTGGCACAAAGGATCGTGGATTGCCTTGCATTGATGCCAGATGATGACTTTATTAGCCAGTTCAATGAGGGTAAAACCAGCATAGGTGAAGCCATTGATCACTATCTGGTTCAGCATTATCCCGATCAGGTATTTATCCATATTTCTCAGAGTATTTCTGATATTGAGCACAGTGATGTCATTGTGTGTGCCGCCAATGCCTCAGAAGCCTTTATATCGGTAGACCAGATAAAGCGGGATGCGATCGTTTGTGATATTTCTGTGCCGCATAACCTTTCCGATGATGATTTGAGGAACCGACCGGATATCAAAATACTGCGGGGAGGAATTGTCCAGACTCCTCATCATGACAGTTTAGATCCGCGGGTCAGGGCCTATTTGGGAGAAGGTCAGCTTTATGCCTGCATGACGGAAACCATTTTGCTGGCGTTGGAACAGCATAAAGATAATTTCTCATACGGAAATATCTCTACCCATCAAGTTCTCGACATTATGGCGATCGCGAGGAAACACCATTTCACCCTATCGGATATCAAAGAGAATTCTAGCTTATGAGTGAAAACACACAGGTAGGACAAGACGCCGTAAAAAAATGTGCCATCGTAACGGGAGGCAGTAAGGGCATTGGCCGGGCAATAGTGCTAAGTCTGTTGGAGAAGGGATATCGGGTCGCGTTTTGTTATCGAAATGAAATGACTCAAACAGCCGATTTTATCGCTGAAGTGACACACGATTATCCCGACGTACTGCCAATCAGAGTCGATCTTGCCAAAGCGGAAGATGTCAGCTCATTTATTAATACCGTGAGTGAGGCGTTTGGCCGAATTGATCTTCTGGTCAATAACGTGGGGATTACCAGAGATGGATTGTTGGCCACAATGGAAACCAAAGATATTGAGCTACTGATAAATAACAATTTATTGAGCTATATCTTGTGTAGCCGTGAAGTATTGAAAGTGATGATACCTCAGCGTAGTGGACATATTATCAATATCTCGTCGATCTCAGCCAAAAGGCCCAATAAAGGTCAGTCAATTTATGCGGCCACTAAAGGCGGAATAGAATCATTGACGCGGGCACTTGCTGTTGAAGTCGCAGCCAAGAATATTCGGGTGAATGCGGTTGCGCCAGGCATTATTCAGACGGAAATGTCGGAATCATTATTAAAGACACATAAAGAATTAATTAATAACAAGGTATTACTTAAACGAGTTGGCACTGTCAGAGAAATTACCTCGTCGGTACATTTTCTTATAGAGAATAATTACATAACGGGGGAAGTGATTAATGTCAATGGTGGAATTGCATTAAGCTAACAGAAGGAAGTTTGATGTTAACATTTATTGTCACAGGCGCGGCTAGTGGAATTGGATACGTCGTTTGCCAGAAACTTGTTGTAGCCGGATACTATGTCATTGCAATAGATATTGAACATGATGGATTAAATCAACTGGTGGAACAGTCACCAGAATATATTAAAGCAATCCAGATTGATTTAACTGATGAAAACGCAATAATTAATGAAGTGTTCCCTTTGATTAAGAGTGGTAACTTACAGGGAATCGTAATCAGTCATGGTAAAGATAATAGCAATGATATTGGGCAGAGTGATATCTGGGATTCGATATTAGCAACCAATTTATATTCAACACAACGCCTATTATCGCATGTTGTACCTGAAATCCTCCTTGGGGGCAGGGTTGTGATAATTTCTTCTATTCTTGGTAAGGCGGGAAAGAAACATAATAGTGCTTATTCTGCATCGAAACATGCCTTACTGGGGCTAACAAAGTCACTGGCCTTGGATTTGGCAGAACGGCAGATTACCGTCAATGCTGTCTTGCCTTCTTGGGTGGATACGCCGATGCTGGTGAAGGGGTTAGAGCCGCAGGCAAAATTGCTTGGCTGTTCAACATCAGCCCTGCTTAAACGCATTGAAAAACGTATTCCATTGCGGCGTTTGGTCAGCCCGCAGGATGTTGCCAATACAGTCATGTTTTTCATTTCTCACGATGCTTCCATGATCACAGCCCAAGGGTTAGTCATTGATGGTGGAGATAGTTGTGGGGCGTAAATGCTATTCCAGTCTATTGTGAATAAGTGCTATTGATAATGTTGCTTAGATGAACTCGCTTTTTATTAAGCGGGTTCATCTTTATGATGATATCTATCAATATAATTTTTGTTCCTCTAAGGAAATATTAAACATGAAACATATGATTATTTATGCTCACCCTAATCCAAAAAGTTTTAATCATGCTATCAAGGAAAAGATTATTAGCGAAATAGGTAATAAGGGTGAGGAATATAGTTTCATTTCCCTCTATGATGAAAAATTCAATCCTGTGCTTGCCAGTTCAGATTTTGAAGCTCTGCATCGTGGAGAAGTATTACCCGATGTAGCGAAAAGTCAGTCTATGATTAAAGAAGCTGATCATCTTATTTTTATTTATCCTATTTGGTGGTTTGGTCAGCCAGCTATTCTTAAGGGATGGATAGACCGGGTCTTTTCCAATGGCTTTGCTTACTATGAAGATGACAAAATTTTTACCCCTTTTCTGACAGACAAATCCGCAACGGTGTATGTCACGTTGGGTACGGCAAAAGAAGTGTTGGTTCAGAATGACATGGAGATAGATAACTTCATGCGCGACATGACACTTGGAACGCTGGGATTAGTGGGTATCTATCCTGTGAATGTTGTGCCTTTCTATGCCATTCCCACAATCAGTGATGCAGAAAGAAATTCTATGTTGGAATCGATTGTTCTTTAATCCAGCTCAAAATCAATTTCAAGTGTTACATCGGGTGCCAAATCTGCCGGTTTGGGGCCAACCGAACTGGCGCGAGCGATGGCATCCAGCGCGGCATTATCCAGTACGCTGTTGCCAGAGGAGTTAATCACTCTGGCAGCAGTGAATGAACCGTCATTAAGCAGAGTAAAACCAATGGTCACTGTGCCTTGTTGTTTCATTCGCTTTGCTTTACGGGGATAACGTTTGTGGCTTTCAACTTCTTGCTTGAGTCTTGATGGGTAATTATCCAGTGCGCTATTGCCCTGACCCACCAGAGGCTGTGTAGTTGCGGCTCGGCTCATGCTACTTTGTGAATTGATCTGATCGGTGCCGCTGGTTTCAAGTTCCTCATTACTGTCTTTCTGAACTTGTGGTGATGGCGCTGATTTTTTTTCTGCCTTCTCCTGCGGCTTTTCTTTCTGTTGCTTTTGGCGTTTTTGCGGTTTGACGGATTCCAGTGGTTTTTCCAGCCTGCTTTCGGGCTGAACCGCTTTATCCAGAGCAATTTCTGGCTTTGTCGGCGATTCAGGCGCGGTGATCAACGGTGGCGGAGGAGAGGCAGGCTCTGGTTCATTCGCCCATGATGGAGCGGCTACCATCGTGATGGAAAGCCCCGTTAAGGGCGAACTTTGGTTTACATGATGCGCGCTGTCATCATATGAGGCATGTCGATTGAACAGCCATATCAGACTGATATGCAATAAAATGGCAATCAGGATACCAACCAGAAGTTGCTTTCCGGGCAGAAGCGGAAAATGGTTGGTTGGGTTTTCCAATATGGCGGTGTTGGTCATATCATCCTCTAAAACTGGCTGGTAATACTGAGTTTAAAGGTTCTCCCCGGCGCAGGTATCATGGAGCGCGTCAGAGGATCGAGATAGTAGCGGTTGGTTAAGTTCGTTCCGGTCAGTTCCATCGATAGGGTTGGCGTGATCTGGTAGCTAACATAGGCATCAACGGTGAGAACCGGATTCCAGCGCATTGGGTTATTTGACTGGCCTTTATAGACATCGGGTAATGTTTCCATCAACCATTTTTCGTCTTTGTTTTCTGCTTTGCTGTGGTAAAGCATCCGGCTGCCCAGCTCCAGCTTCTCATCAAACAGGCGCCCGCCGACAGTCAGATTCGCTGAATACTGGGGCTGAATGGAGGTACGCAGATAGCCTCCCGCAAAACCGCCATCAATACATTCTGGTATATCGTGGCGATTCAATGAATTCATTCTCAATGAAGAATTGTTGTCGCACACTTTATTTTTCAGGTTGTAGGTTAATCCCATATCGGTAAAGAAACTGCCATTGTCGTAACGCGCCTGTAGTTCCAGACCGGCAAGTTTCTGTTTGTCCATTTGGGAAAACTCATAGGTGTTATCCCGGTCAAACACATTTTCAATCACGGTGTTGTAGTAAGACATTTTGATATCGGCATGGCGTTCTGCATCAACCAACTGGCTGAAATCATAGACGAACCCCACTTCCGTGGTTTTGGCTCGTTCGGGTTTGAATTTCTGGCCTACGCGATTGCCTTTGTTACCGGAGAAACCCACAGTATCTTCAAAAATACTGGGCATTCTGACGGCTTCGGCATAGCGGGTATAGATACGAAAATCATCCGTCACATAGGCAGTAGCAGAGAAAGTGGGCGCCCACGCGTGATCTTTGCGTTTAGAGGCAGGTTCCCAGGGATCAGCATCAGGAATCTCACGCCTTATACCATTTGCATCAACTCCTGAGCCATATTCATATTTATATCCCTCTTTACCCGTCATTGGGTCGATAATCTTTTCCTGCATATCCAACTGCCCATTGAAGTAGGGGTTATCGCTTTTATTAAGTTGGCCATTGCTGGAATTGTAGAGCCAGTCGACTTCTTGACGAACCATTTTGCGCTGCTGTCCATCGCGGGAGGTGATATCTCCTGTCTTTACCTTAAAATATTCAGTTCGTTCTTCTCTACTCATTTTAGACAGCTTTTTCTGTTTTATATAAGCTTCTCTTTCGGTCATCGTTCGGTAGTAACTTATTTGATGTCCTATGGTTTCCGAGTTATTTCTATAACGGTCATCTCTTGCTGCACGTCGTTCACTAAGAAAATCATCTTTGGACCAATAGGAGACACGTTTGGCACCGGCACTTAGTGCCAGCCATGATGTTGGTCGCCAGTCAAAGTTAAAGGCGAGATTGATTTCCTGACGCTGCCCTTTCCGTGCTGGCGACTGGAAGAAGTACATATTTAAGGGGTTGTAGCCATCATTGGAGTCGAGATGCTCGTGTTGGAAATTCCCCATTAAGGTCAGATCCAAACTGGAAGCCAAGGTAAATTTATTGGAGATATCCACGCCCCAGCGATTGTTTTGGGCATTGGTTTTGGCGGTATCAATCAATGTGCCATCAATGTGAGAGGCTTTGACACCACTGCCATTATCCCAAGAGTAGTCCCTCTCTACAGGCGTTCGGGGATATCCCCCAGCGGTATTAGTATTGCTTGTCGTGCGGGTCGTCCAGAGATTCATATCAAAATCGATATAGGGGTTGTCCGCCGCCTGCCATTTATAAGTCAGATTGGCGGCCTGCTGGTGGACATTCGCCAGTGGCCATTGTGGGACAGCATTATCTTCGGCCTTCACCCAGCCCAAGCGCGAAGGCATGATATCGCCAAATTCCATGTGAGTATTGTGAAAACCTAACTGTAATGCCTGATCATCGGTGAGGCGCCAAGTATTTTTGATTAATACGGAGCGCATCTCACTGGAAGTATTGGGTACTTCATTGCCGGGGCGATAGATACGGGCAGCAAACGGTAGGTAAGGATCTAACGTTGTTTTATAGCCATTCATTAATTCGGTATCTGCTGCCGTGATAGGTTCATCATAGCGGTGTGCGCCGCCTTTGCCGGCAAAATAATTCCCCTGACGACGGTAGCTATAAGCCAGCATCAGATCAAAATATTCCTGCCGTGTTCCTAATGCGACCCGGACGGCATTATCTTTAAATCCGGGAAATTTATTGTCTTTTGACGAATGGGGCGTGATTTTCAGCTCAGGATCAGCTTCGACACCATTTTGGATAAAGTCGGGAACATCGCGGTAGTCTTGTCCCAGTGCCAAAGAAGGCTTGCGTTCCCTAACTGAATTGCTGCTGGTTTCTACTTTGGTATTGATGCCAAAAGTTTCCCCTTTTGGCACGACATCATCAATGGTTAATGTTTTGATAACCACGGCTCCGCCGATTGACCCTTTGATGTTGCGGCTCAGGGAAGGGCCTTTTTCAATTTCGATACTACTGATTAAATTGGGATCAATGTAGTTGCGGTTATTGGCGCCATTATAACCGCGTCCCACTGTAATAGCCTGCTCCGTACCATCAATTGTTACGGGAATGCGCCCTTGCCCCTGAATACCACGGATATTGATATCCAAAGCGCCGCTATTACGGGCATCACCGCTGTAGACACCCACCGCACCTTTAATCAGATCGGCGGGAGATGCTCCTTTATAGCGCTCTATCTGTTCCTTGCCGATATAGATATTGGAGATATCTTTGTCATAAACCGCATCATGACCGGCTTCATCTTTATCACTGTTATCCGTGACACGAATTTTGCCCAAATCCGTCTGCTTGCTTGGAGAAGTGACGGTAGATTTGGGTTCGGCAAACAGGGGAGGTGCTGTCAGCGAAAATACCAGTGATAGTGCAATTGTAATGGGGGTTAGCTGTATTTTAACTCGGTATGCCATTGATATCCCTTGCCTCAATTTGTCAATCATCATTACGCAAATAGAAAATCATAACTTATTGATTAAAAATATTTTTCCAGCCTCAGTAGGACTTCGTTTTTGTTATAGTTGTACAGCCAACTCACACTGCTGTGATTACGTCGATGGCGGAAAGTGATAGAGGGGGTCATACCCAATATTTCAGCGGCAGGGACTTTAATGACGGCAGTATAGATCTGTTCATTGTCCTGACGTCTGGCGAGCAGTATCGGGTTGTAAGCGTCAAAGCGCCGCTCTCGCAGTGTGGCAGACAGTGAGCCATTAATGCCGGGGTAGATCTGCCCGGATACGCCTGCCCGGATTCCCCATTGTTGATAGCGATCCGCAGGTTGCGGATTGTCCCGATATACCCAGTCACCGCCGCCAAATACGACAAATTCTTTGCTGATGGCATGGGATAGAGTGAGATAGGAAGAGGAGAGTTCGCCATTTTTCCAGTGGTAACGCTGCTGATGTCGCAGTTGTTTATGCTCCAGTTCGATATTAAGGGCCGTTTTGGGGCTGAATGTTTGTCTCCATTCCGCCTTGGCACCTGCGGCGCGGTAATAGGTATCACCCGCCCGTTGTTTATATTCAAACAGGGGGCCAAAAGAGAAATCGTGATTTCTGCTTTTGTAGTTGTAGCCGCTGACCAGAAGGAAGGTATTTTCGTTCTCATCGTGGTAATCACGGTAGTTTTCGCCATAAATCAGGCCACGCCCAAAAATGCCGTGATGACCGGAAAGTTGGTAACGTCGGCTTAACGTGGCGTCATAAGACACTCCCCACTTTTTAATGGCTTTTGGTATACGGCGTTCCCTATGGCAACTCCCATCAGGTTTATAGGTAAGGCAGGTTGGTTCCTGATCAGGAGACATATTGACATTATCGTTATAGGCATAACCCACCGAAAAAGAGCCACGCCAGTCACTTCTCAATGCTATTGCTTTCAGATAGCTGTTGATATTTTTCAAGACCGTTTCCGGTAACGGGTTCTGTTCACTCAATCCCACAAACAGTTGCTTGGCTTCCCGATTTTTATGATTTTCAAAATAGACACGGGCCAGTTCCAGCTTGATGCGTGTGAAGTCGGGTTGTTGGTTCAGGAGCTTTTGATAATGATAGGCGGCGAGATCCAAATCGCCTTCAAAACGCGCCAGGCCGCCTTGGGCAAAAGAGACCAGCATGACATCATGCCCGGATAGTTTTTGATAAGCCGTCAGAAAACGTCTGACGTCCGGCCATTGTCGATGGTTAGTGGCAAGGTATAGCGCCTGACCGATGTTATTGAGGTTGTTTTCTACCTGAAATGTCTGTCCGTTAATGACTATCGATGAAGCGCTATCCTCAATAAAAATAGGCTCTGGCGTTATCAGATCAGCTTCATTTTCTTGTTGATTGTGCTGCGCCTCCTGCCAGATTTTGCGGTTGGTATCTTCATCAGCATAAACGGGCAGGGAGAGGCATAAGGCCATCAGTGCCGTTAATAATATTGGAGTTGTTAAATTGTCAGACATCGAAAAACCAGCTCACAAGGCTCACGTTATTAGAAATAAATAGCGATAAATAAAACGGCAATAAATAAAACAGAGAACAATGCCAAAAATGGCATTGTTCTCTGAAACATTAGCAATTACTGTTTCGAACCACCGAAAGCGGTATCCTTGGATTTATCATCAAATGTGGCATATCCCGCCAGACTGGAAGCGCCATCACCAAAGAAGTGACCTTGGGTTTCTCCCTCAAGATCGCCTGTTGTAGCAAGACCTGAGAATTGGGCATCAGACTGGATATCGGCATCAATGCTGACTGTCATAGCGGTATTTTCTATGGAGCCGATCAGCGTTTTTTCACCAAAATCTGCTGTTAATGTGCCGGAAAGGGCATTGTCACCGCTGTACTGGTTAATACCGTTCACCACATAGGTAGCCGTACCGTCGGTTGGCATATTGGTGGTAATGTCCTTGCCTGCATAATAAACGGTATGGGTTGTGTCTGTTGTATCACCTTTCTCTGACCATTCGCCAAAGTAAACGTCCGCATTGGCGACTTTGCTGAAATGGAATACACCCATACCACCGTGAGAGCCGGGTGCGCCTGCCATTGAGATATTATGAATACCATTGCTGTCAGCAGGGGCCATACGGGTTAATCCGGAAAAACCGATGAGCATACCGTCACGAACGGAACTGACGCCAATACCTGGTTCATCACCTGAGCCACCGTGTGGACTTGAACTCGCTTTGGTGGCACCAACCTTAATGTGAGGTGTAGTGTCTTCTTGACTCTGACCAAATCCAACACTTGCCTGAGCTTGTGCCATAAACCCTAATGCGCCTAAAGCGGCGACTAATACATTGATCTTTTTCATCATTATCCTCATTTAGAATCGGGGGATCCCTCGTTACCCAATCATAAAAACGGCCTGATTTATTGCGCGAAGAAAACCTACACCTTTCAAATGATAATGTAAATGATAATTATTATTATTTATTCTGGATTTTACAGGGTTTATTAATTAAAATTTGAGTCTAACTTATTAAATTTCGATGCTTTTTGCTGTTTTAGAGTAAGAAAACAACAATCTACTTTTTACTAAAAATGTGACGCAGGTAGATTTAATCACCTGATATTACTGTGTTATTAGTAATGTCGTTTTTTTCAAAAAAACCTTACGTCATTTATTTAATCAAGTTATTTGAATTTTTCCATCAATGAATACCATTATAGAAATTAATGTTTTTAATCTGGCTATATAAGCATTTTTACGTAGATATATCTTCGAATAAAAAATAAAGATAACGTGTTAATGATTTAATATTAGGAATTGAATTTGAGTGGAAATAAATTAATTTTTTGATAAATTTTATTTATTATTAAAGGTGAGATATTACTGTATTACAGCAAGTAATATCGTGTATGTGCCGTTCTCTATTTATTATTTATGACGTTTGATTTGTGAATCTTAAAATATTTATTATATGGGTATAAAGTTAATCGGGAGCAGTTATGGACGCTAAAATAATCATTCAATCTGCGGAAGAGAGGACTGATTTAGACGAACAAATATATGATCTTGTTCGTCATTTATGGCCTTTTTTTATGAATCAAGATCCTGTTGCTCAACAACATTGGGAAAAATTATATGAACCCGATTTTAGCCGCTTCCAAAAATTTGCCATTCTGCAACAAGGGCAGGAAGAACGTCTTATTGGGCTATTGAATGCTATTCCTTTCCCGTGGGAACCGCACTCTTTGGATCAATTGCCGGATGAAGGATGGGATGCCGTGTATTGCGCAGGAATGGCAGCAAAAGGAAAACAGCAGCCGACCCTGCTGTCAGCGCTTTCGGTGACCGTTGCCCCTGAATTCCGTGGGCATAACGTGCCTGCGTTATTGATCAACAGCGTGAAACAGACTGCCCGTGAAGCGGGATTGCAGGGTTTTGTGGTTCCGGTCAGGCCGAGCCTGAAACGCAGTTATCCCCTGCAAGATTTCGTTCAGTACTGTGAATGGAAAAATGAAAAAGGCGAGCCTTTTGACCCTTGGATCCGCACTCATTGGCGCTTGGGGGCAAAAATCATTAAACCTGCACTACGCTCCATGGATATTTACGGTACCGTGGCGGAGTGGCAAGAATGGACAGGCATGAAATTCCCACAAAGTGGGGAATACATCATTCCGGGCGGGTTGGTGCCGCTGCTGGTGGATGTTGAAAAACAGATGGGCTACTACATTGAACCCAACTTGTGGATGTTCCACAGTCTTGATTAATCCACCAGCCGCCGTGGATGGGTATATACCGTTGCCCGTCCCGGCTTGCAGAAACCCACGAGTGTCAAATTGCATTTCTCCGCGACTTCGATTGCCAGCGAGGTGGCGGCAGAAACAGCAAACAAAATTTCTACACCGCACATAGCCGATTTTTGTACCATTTCATAACTGGCGCGACTGGAAACCAATACCGCGCCCAACCGCCAGCCCGTTTTGGCTCGCATTCCTAATAATTTATCCAGTGCAACATGGCGGCCAACATCCTCACTGCCGCCAAGCAATGCCCCTTCAGCATCAATCCAGCCAGCGGCATGGGTACAGCCTGTGGCCGCGCCGATTTCCTGAAGATGGGGTAATTGTGCAAGCGCCTGATCAAGATAATCCAATGAAAAAGTCTGGGTGAAAGGCAAGGGGGGCATCGGACGGAAAATTTCGGCAATCTGTTCGGTGCCACAGATGCCACAACCGGTTCTGCCTGCCATGCTGCGTCGGCGTTCTTTTAATTCCGTAAAACGGCGACTGGAAAGTTCGATATGCAGCTCAATACCGCCGTGGCAACTGATTACGGTATCTATGCCGTGAATTTCCTGTGGGGAAGTGATAATGCCTTCCGATAATGAAAAACCCATCGCGAAATGGTCGAGATCTTTGGGGCTAGCCATCATCACAACATGGGAAATACCGTTGTAGACCAATGCAATCGGGACTTCTTCTGCCACCCAGTCCGGTTTTGGGCTATTCAGATGGTTTTTTTGTTGCACATTGATGCGAGTGGCTCCGTAAATCTCGTCGATCATTAACCTGTTTCCTGAATTTGCATTATCCATTAGGCGAATTCCCCATCAGATTCTTTCATGATACTGTTTGTGTGGATAAATCGTGAGCGTAGGGAGTTTACACGATTTAAACGGATGGTGTGACAGACAGAATCTACAATGAAAAGAAAAGCATTCATAAATCTGTACCTAAAATTGCATACCTGCGGGTTTTCTGTCAGGGCATGTGTTAATGAGCAATGTGAGTGAGGAGATCCCCATGCAAGTCAGCAGAAGGCAGTTCTTTAAGATCTGCGCTGGCGGTATGGCGGGTACGACGGCAGCCGCGCTGGGTTTTGCCCCAACCGCCGCGCTTGCACAAACACGTAACTATAAATTATTGCGTGCGCGTGAAACCCGAAATACCTGCACATACTGTTCTGTCGGCTGTGGGCTGTTGATGTACAGCCTCGGTGATGGTGCCAAAAATGCCAAAGCAACTATTTTCCATATCGAAGGAGACCCGGATCATCCCGTAAACCGTGGTGCTCTCTGCCCTAAAGGTGCCGGGCTGGTGGATTTTGTCCACAGCAAAAGCCGCCTGCACTATCCAGAATATCGAGCCCCAGGCTCCAATCAATGGCAGCGGATAAGCTGGCATGACGCTTTCGACCGCATCGCGAAACTGATGAAACAAGACCGCGATGCCAATTTCATCAAAACCAACAATGACGGTGTTGAGGTTAACCGCTGGCTGACAACGGGGATGCTCTGCGCCTCCGCCGCCAGTAATGAAACCGGCTATTTGACACAAAAATTCACTCGCGCTCTCGGCATGCTGGCCGTAGACAACCAGGCGCGTGTCTGACACGGACCAACGGTAGCAAGTCTTGCTCCAACATTTGGTCGCGGTGCGATGACCAACCACTGGGTGGATATTAAGAACGCGAACCTGATTGTCGTGATGGGTGGGAATGCCGCTGAAGCGCATCCTGTCGGTTTCCGCTGGGCGATGGAAGCCAAAATTCACAACAACGCCAAACTGATAGTGATCGATCCACGTTTTACCCGTACGGCCTCCGTAGCGGATTTCTATACGCCAATTCGTTCCGGTACGGATATTACCTTCCTGTCAGGTGTGATTTTATACCTGATGAACAATGAAAAGATTAACCGCGAATACGTCGAGGCTTACACCAATGCCAGCCTGATTGTACGGGGCGATTTCTCATTCGATGATGGCTTATTCAGTGGTTATGATGCGGAAAACCGCCGCTACGACAAAACCACATGGAACTATGAGCTGGATGAGAACGGTTTTGCCAAACGTGACAAAACGTTGAGCCATCCCCGTTGTGTCTGGAACCTGCTGAAAGAGCACGTCAGCCGCTATACGCCGGATGTGGTGACCGATATTTGCGGTACGCCGAAAGAGGATTTCCTCAAGGTGTGTGAATATCTGGCCGAAACCAGCGTAAAAGACAAAACTGCGACTTTCCTGTATGCGCTGGGCTGGACGCAGCACTCTGTCGGCGCACAGAACATTCGCACTATGGCAATGATCCAACTGTTACTTGGCAATATGGGCATGGCTGGCGGCGGCATCAATGCGTTGCGGGGTCACTCCAATATTCAGGGTCTGACAGATTTGGGACTGCTGTCCCAGAGTCTGCCGGGTTATCTCTCCCTGCCATCGGAAAAACAGACTGATCTGCAAACCTACTTGCAGGCCAATACCCCGAAATCCACTGTACCGGGGCAGGTCAACTACTGGGGCAATTATCCCAGATTCTTTGTCAGCCTGATGAAGAGTTTCTACGGCGATCATGCTCACAAAGAAAATGACTGGGGTTTTGATCTGTTGCCGAAATGGGATAAGCCGTATGACGTCCTGCAATATTTTGAAATGATGTCGCAAGGGGCAGTGAACGGCTATATCTGTCAGGGCTTCAACCCGATAGCATCGTTCCCGAACAAGAACAAAGTGGTAGCCGCGTTGTCGAAACTGAAATTCTTGGTCACGGTTGACCCACTCAGTACTGAAACTGCTTCATTCTGGCAGAATCACGGCGAGTTCAACGATGTTGATCCAGCTACTATTCAGACCGAAGTATTTCGTCTGCCCTCCTGCTGTTTTGCGGAAGAAAATGGCTCGATAGTCAACTCTGCCCGCTGGCTGCAATGGCACTGGAAAGGTGCGGATGCACCGGGGGAAGCGATCAGCGATGGTGAAATTTTGTCTGGGATCTTCAAGCGCCTGCGGGATATGTACCTCGAAGAAGGCGGCGCTTTTCCTGAACAAGTGTTGAACATGACATGGGATTATTTTGATGCCGATAATCCAACGCCAGAAGAAGTCGCGCAGGAAAGCAATGGTCGAGCCTTAGTTGATTTGCTGGATGCCAACGGCAATGTGCTGGTGCAGAAAGGGCAACAACTCTCATCCTTTGCACAACTGCGTGATGATGGTACTACGGCCAGTGGCTGCTGGATTTTCGCCGGAAGCTGGACACCGGAAGGCAACCAGATGGCGCGTCGCGATAATGCTGATCCGTCGGGCATCGGTAATACGCTCGGTTGGGCGTGGGCGTGGCCACTGAACCGCCGCATCCTGTACAACCGTGCTTCTGCCGATCCACAGGGCAAACCGTGGGACGCTAAACGCCAGTTGATTGCGTGGGATGGTGATAAATGGAGTGGCGTCGATATTCCTGACTACAGCAATGCGGCACCGGGAACCGATGTCGGGCCGTTTATCATGCAGCCTGAAGGTATGGGGCGCCTGTTTGCCATCGACAAAATGGCGGAAGGGCCATTCCCTGAGCATTACGAGCCATTTGAGACGCCGCTGGGAACCAACCCGCTGCATCCGAATGTCATTTCCAATCCGGCTGCCCGTATCTTCAAGAGTGATTTTGAATCTTTGGGCAAGGCAGATAAATTCCCTTATGTAGGCACCACTTACCGTCTGACCGAACATTTCCACTTCTGGACGAAACATGCGTTGTTGAACGCCATTGCCCAGCCGGAGCAATTTGTGGAAATGGGTGAGCGATTGGCGGCGGAGAAAGGCATTAAACAGGGAGATACTGTCAAAGTCAGTTCTAATCGCGGCTATATCAAAGCAAAAGCGGTGGTGACGAAGCGTATCCGAACCCTGAATGTGCATGGCCGTCAAGTGGATACTATCGGTATTCCGATTCACTGGGGTTTTGAAGGTGCGGCGAAAAAAGGTTTTCTGGCGAATACCCTGACGCCGTTTGTCGGTGATGCCAACACACAGACACCGGAATTCAAGGCATTTCTGGTCAATGTGGAAAAGGTGTAGAGGAGAAAAATCATGTCATTGCAAACTCAAGACATCATTCGTCGCTCTGCTACCAGCTCTCTGACACCCGCACCCCGTGTGCGGGATCACCAGCAGGAAGTGGCAAAACTGATCGATGTCACGACCTGTATTGGTTGTAAAGCCTGTCAGGTAGCTTGTTCAGAATGGAATGACATTCGTGATGAAGTCGGCCATAACGTCGGCGTTTATGACAATCCGGCCGATCTGACCGCGAAGTCATGGACGGTGATGCGATTTTCTGAAGTTGAGGAACATGGCAGGCTGGAATGGCTGATCCGTAAGGATGGCTGTATGCACTGTGCCGATCCGGGCTGTCTGACAGCCTGCCCTGCGGAAGGGGCGATTATCCAGTATGCCAACGGGATTGTGGATTTTCAGTCAGAACACTGCATCGGCTGTGGTTACTGCATTGCTGGCTGCCCGTTCGACGTGCCGCGTATTAACAAGGAAGACAATCGGGCCTACAAATGTACCCTGTGCGTTGACCGTGTGGGCGTAGGGCAAGAGCCTGCCTGCGTAAAAACCTGTCCGACAGGCGCGATTCATTTCGGCAGTAAGCAGGATATGAAAGCGTTGGCGGCGGAACGGGTGGAAGAATTGAATGGGCGCGGCTATGACAATGCGGGTTTGTACGATCCGGAAGGAGTCGGGGGAACGCACGTCATGTACGTTCTGCATCATGCCAATAAGCCGCAGCTTTATCATGGCCTGCCGGATAACCCGACCATCAGCCCGACCGTGACATTCTGGAAAGGGATTTGGAAGCCTCTGGCGGCGATAGGTTTTGCCGCGACTTTTGCCGCATCTATTTTCCATTATGTCGGAATTGGCCCGAATCGCGTATCGGAAGAAGAGGAAGAGAGTGCGAGCAAGGATGTTGAATCTTCAGCCAATGAGGAAGAACAGCAATGAAAAAGCGCAACGATATCATTATCCGTCACTCCCCGATTGAACGAATCAATCACTGGGCCGTCGTTATCGTCTTCTTGTTCACCGCCATCAGTGGTTTGGGATTCTTTTTCCCTTCGTTGAACTGGATGATGAATATCTTTGGTACACCGCAGTTGTCACGGATACTACATCCGTTTGCCGGCTCCGTGATGTTTTTCCTGTTTGTCTTTATGTTTTTTCGATACTTCAAACATAACCTGCTCGACAGAGATGACATTGAGTGGGCGAAGCATGTTCACAACGTGCTGCGCAATGAGGAAGCCGGAGATACCGGCCAGTATAATCTCGGGCAGAAAGGCATTTACTGGTCTGTCAGTGTTTGCCTGATCCTGCTGCTGGTCAGTGGCATCATCATCTGGCGTCCTTACTTCGCGGAATACTTCCCGATTCCGCTGATTCGCATCGCTTTGCTGGTGCATTCACTGTCAGCCATCGGCTTGATCCTGACTATTATCGTCCATGCTTATGCGGCATTCTGGGTTAAAGGTTCAGTGCGGGCGATGGTGGAAGGCTGGGTTACGCGCGGCTGGGCGAAGAAACACCATCCGCGCTGGTATCGTGAGATTGTGAAAGAAGAACAGCAAAAAGAGAAAGATTGAGTTTGGGGCAGGATACTTTGATGTGTCCTGCCTTTTTTCTTAACTCATATTGAAATTTATCTTTTACAATCACCAATGTTTTTGGCATAAACCGTATTTGCGCCATTAAAGCGGTGTTGGACAGTCTCAATATCGACAATCCCCCAAATACAATCCGGTGCCCTCGTTTCACCTGCGGAACAATTTTATCTGTTAGCTGCTTAAAAAATTGGCAGCACGACTTTTGCTAACCTGCCACCGTTAACGCGACAGAACCCTTTCACCTTTTTCAGGGTTTTGCATTATGCAATTATCTGGTACATTCAAACATTCAATGATTATATTGATTATTTGAATATAGGTGGAATAACATGCACAATGAGTTGCTCAAATTTTCTCACAAAAGCGCAAAAGAAGGACAATGGCTGTTATCAGAAGGTAATTTTTATCGAGTTATAGCTGCTGGTCCAGAAACCAATAGTCGTTACAGTCTGGTTGAAATCATTGTTGAACCAGGGAAAGGTGCTCCATTTCATTTCCATAAATTAGAGGAAGAAGCTTTCTTCATACTAGAAGGTGAAATGGTTTTTTATACGCAGACTGAAACAATGTATGGAAAACAAGGCGCTTTTTTAAACTTTTCTGTTGGACAAGTCCGCGGTTTTCGTAATGAAACAGATGAAAATACACGAATGCTCATTATTCTTTCACCTCCGGGAATGGAACAAATGTTTTTTGAAAGTGGTGAGGCAATTGATGCACCTATTGATTTAAATACAACCTTTGTGGAAAACATAGGTCAACCAGCAACCTGCCCAGAAATTTCAGGACGATATGGCATAGAAACTCTCCCTTCGCCATTACCGGAAAAAAAGGCAACCGATTGAAATTAAAGAAGGGTAAGTGATTTTGTCGCATTAAGGGGTCGGTTCCGGTAGGAGGCGAAATGGCACCCTAAGCCTGGAATCGTTCCCTGATAATCCTGACAAAATCACTCTCGATGCAGTCAGACTCAACCGCCCAAAGGTTATCCGGGGATAAAATTAAGTGAAGAAACGGATAATTATTTTACAGAAGCGGTTGCCGCATAAGTGCCCCACAGATTTTTATGCTCTCCAACTAGGTTTGTTGAATAATTAATATGATAGAAAATAAATACTTTTTTGATTTTATTTCCATTGCTATTTTTTCCTGTAAAAAACGTTTTATTATATTCAAAGTGTTCTCTTGATAATTTTAAGTTTAATAATGGATGTATTCTATTATTTTGTAATTAAACTATTTTCCCTCACATTATTCCCCATAATTTAGATTGAATATCAATTTTCAATAATACAAATTTGCCCTAAGCAAAGGGTTACTCCTTACGAATGATGGGACTACAATAGACCACCGAGCCAGAAAGATAAAAGGTAAAAAAGGTTATGAGTATTCGTATCGTACCCAAAGATCAGCTAGGCAAAGAGCGCGTGAATGAAAGGGGAGCCGGCTTTATTCCTCCGTTGTTGTTTGCCAACCTGAAAAACTTGTATCAACGCCGTGCCGAGCGTCTCAAAGTATTGGCGACAGAAAATCATCCATTCTCAAGTTATCTCAATTTTGCTGCGGACATCGCGCAAGCACAGCAAAAAGCGCTGTATGACAATCCATTGAATATGGAATTGGACGATATTTTATTGCAAACAAACAGTGTTCCGCTGGATTGCAAAACCCTTCCCCGAACTCAGCATTGGCATAATATCCTGTATTCCCTGATCGCCGAATTATTGCCTACGATGCCTGAGCATGTGAAGCCCACTCTTGAAAATCTGGCAAAAAATTCTGTGCAGGAATTGGAAGAGGTGGCCAGCGCGCTGCTGACTACGGAATTTGCCAAGGTCAGCCCTGATCAGGCAGTGTTTGTCTGGGCGGCACTGTCAGTCTATTGGGCACAGATGGCCAGTTTGATCCCCGGTAAAGCGCGTGCTGAGTATGGCGAGCACCGTCAGTTCTGCCCGGTCTGTGGCAGTATGCCCGTTGCCAGTGTCGTGCAGATTGGTTCGAGCCAAGGGCTGCGTTACCTGCACTGCCATTTGTGTGAAAGTGAATGGCATGTTGTACGAATAAAATGTAGTAACTGTGAACAGACGGGTGAGCTGAATTATTGGTCGCTGGAAAGCGAACAGGCCGCGATTAAGGCCGAAAGTTGCGGGGATTGCGGTAGCTACCTGAAAATTCTGTATCAAGAGAAAGACCCCAACGTAGATGCGGTTGCGGATGATTTGGCATCACTGATCCTCGATGCCAAAATGGAGGAAGAAGGTTTTGCTCGCAGCAGCCTGAATCCCTTTCTGTTTCCTAACGAATAACCTGCGGTGGGGAAACGATGACTCAAGAAATTCACGCGTTGTATCGTCAGTTGCCTGCCATCGACAGCCTGCTGCGAGAGCCGGATATCTTTCAGCTCACTGATCTTTATGGACAGGAGCGAGTGGTGGATATCCTGCGGGAAATGCAGGAACGGGCGCGGCTCCATATCAGAGAACATCAGGTATTGCCAGCATGGAGTGATAACTGGGCAAGTGCATTGCGCCAGCGTTTGGGGCAGGCTCAGATTTCGGCATTGAAACCCGTGTTTAACCTGAGCGGAACGGTGCTGCATACCAATCTGGGACGGGCAGTATTGGCGGAATCCGCGATTGAGGCGGTGACAAACGTGATGCGTTCTCCGGTCACGCTGGAATATTCTCTCGACGGTGCAGGGCGTGGGCATCGTGATCGGGCGTTGGCCGATTTGCTGTGTACTCTGACGGGGGCGGAAGATGCCTGTATCGTCAACAACAACGCCGCTGCGGTTTTGCTGGTGCTGGCAACGGTGGCGCAGGGTAAGCAAGTTGTGGTTTCCCGTGGTGAGCTGGTGGAAATTGGCGGTGCATTTCGTATTCCTGACGTGATGGTACAGGCGGGCTGTCAATTAGTCGAAGTGGGAACTACCAACCGCACCCATCTAAAAGATTACCAACAGGCGATCCATCCAGAAACGGGATTGCTGATGAAGATACATACCAGCAACTACAGCATCGAAGGCTTCACTGCTGAAGTTTCTGGTGCCGAACTGGCAAAATTGGGGATGACCTGCCAGATACCCACTGCCGTCGATCTTGGCAGTGGTTCAATGGTTGATATGACGCAATATGGCCTGCCTGCGGAACCGATGCCACGGGATTACCTGAACCACGGTATCGATCTGGTGACATTCTCCGGGGATAAATTACTGGGAGGCCCACAAGCCGGCATTATTGTCGGCAAGAAATCGTGGATTGAGGCTATCCAGCGCCATCCCCTGAAACGTGCATTGCGGGCAGACAAAATGACACTCGCTGCACTGGAGGCGACATTACACCTCTATCAACATCCTGAACAACTTCGCCAAAAACTGCCGACTCTGCGTCTGCTGACTCGCCCGCAAGCTGAAATCCGTGATATGGCGCAACAGTTACTCCCTCACATTCAGGCATATTACGGCGAGACATTCATTGTTAGCGACGAACCTTGCTATTCCCAGATTGGCAGTGGTTCATTGCCTGTCGATCGCCTGCCCAGTTGGGCGCTGACTTTTGCTGCCATTGATGGACGGGGCAGTACGCTGGAAAAACTGGCTCACCAATGGCGCAATTTAGAAAAACCCGTGATTGGACGCTTGCATGATGGGCGGTTATGGCTGGATTTACGCTGCCTTGAAGATGGGAATGCTTTGTTGCAGATGTTGTTGTTATAGGAATAGTTACAGAAATAGCTAATCAGAGAGACAGGTTCGGTGACTATGATTTTTGCTACAGCAGGCCATGTTGATCACGGTAAAACCACGTTAATTCAGGCGATTACGGGTGTCGATACCACTCATTTACCGGAAGAAAAAAAACGGGGCATGACTATCGATCTCGGCTATGCCTACTGGCCGCAACGGGACGGCACTTCCGTGGGGTTTGTCGATGTACCCGGACATGAAAAATTTTTGTCCAATATGCTGGCGGGTGTGGGTGGCATTGATCATATCCTGCTCGTCGTCGCCTGTGATGATGGCGTGATGGCGCAGACGCGTGAACATTTGGCGATCCTGCGGTTAATCGGATGCCCTGCCGTTACCGTTGTACTGACTAAAGCCGATTGTGTCGAACAGGCGCGGATTGATGAAATCCAGCAGCAGACCCGACAATTGCTGATGACACAAGGTTGGCAATCGGCGCCCCTGTTTGTGACAGCGGCGGCAACGGGGGATGGTATTGCCGAGTTCAGGCAGCATTTGATCGCGATTCACCAACAACATCAGCAGCATGAAAAATTGAATCAACGTTTTCGTTTGGCAATCGATCGTGCTTTTACTGTCAAAGGGGCTGGATTGGTGGTAACGGGAACGGCACTCGCTGGTAGCGTCAATGTAGGGGATATATTGTGGCTGACCAATCATGATCAAATAGACAGAGAGCAGACAGTCCGAGTACGTGGCTTACATGCTCAGAATCAAACAACGCAATCTGCGCAGGCGGGGCAACGTATCGCACTGAATATCGCGGGTGATATCAGCAAGGTACAGATTTCCCGTGGCGATTGGTTGCTGTCACAAAAACCGTTGTTTGCGACGGAAAAAGTGTTGGTGGAAGTCGAAACCGATGAACCGCTGCAAAACTGGCAATCTCTCCATATTCACCATGCTGCCAGTCATATAACCGGCCGTATTTCGCTATTGACCTCGCTTTCAGAAACGCCGGTATTAGCTGAACTGGTGTTGGATCGCCCATTGTGGCTGGCGGAGAATGATCGTCTGATCCTGCGGGATATCAGTGCCAGAAGAACGCTGGCGGGGGCGCGAGTGATTAACCTGAACTCTCCGCGTAGAGGCAAACGTCAGCCTGAATTTCTGAATTGGTTAGCTCAACTGGCTCAATCTTCTAGCCATACGGAAAATCTTGCCCTGCATTTACCGCGTGGGGCGCTGTCACTCAGCCATTTTGCATGGGCGCGTCAACTGACAGAAAAGACACTGAACCGTCTGCTGGCCGATGTTGAAGTCATTATTGCTGACGGCATGATGCTGTCACAACCTAACGCAATGTTGGAGGAACAAAAGTTATTACAGATTTTGACTGAATATCACGAGAAACACCCTGATCAGCTGGGATTGGGAAAAGCGCGTTTAAAACGAATGGCGTTGCCTGCACTGGATGACGCGCTGGTTTATGCACTGATTCATCTTCTGCTTGAGCGAAAAGCGCTAAAACAGACTCATGGCTGGCTGCATCTGCCGGAACATGGGCTGGCGTTTACGGAAGAACAAGCCAGCCTCTGGTCAACCGCAGAGCCTTATTTCAAGGATGAAGCGTGGTGGGTACGTGATTTGGCAGCCGAAATGGGGAAAGAAGAGGAAACCATTCGCTATTTGCTACGGAAAGCGGCACAACTGGGATTGGTTACTGCCATCGTGTCTGATCGTTATTATCATCGCAGGCGCATTCAGCAATTCGCTGATGTGATCCGCAAATATAATCAGGATAACGGCGGAATATCCGCAGTGGACTTTCGCAATGCATTGGGTGTTGGGCGAAAACTGGCGATCCAAATACTGGAGTTTTTTGACCGCACGGGATTTACCCGCAGAAAAGCTGATTGGCATATTCTGCGGGATGAGGGAATGCTCTAAAAAATTGCTCTAGCCGAATTAATTTCGTGAACTTTTTTCGCGAAATGGTTTCAGATGAATGGTTTTAACGAAAAAGGCTGCCTTATTTTATGCACGGTATATCGGGCAACCATGCTATTTTCATCGGTCGGTGCAAAACTGAACTCAATTGTGGAACTGAATGGCGTATGAAAAAAAAGATAATCTCGGGGATCTATTTGGGGGTGCTGCTGATCGCGTCCTGGATAATAGTGTTTGAAAAAAGCAGTGATATCTATCCAGCATTAGTTTCTGTCGGCGTATTCGGTGTCATTTTTGGTCTGACGTTTTTGGTTTCAGCCCGCTGGCTATTTTCGGCGGCGTTTACCGGAACCGTATTCATTATCATCAAATTCATCAACCAGATAAAAGTCCATTACTACAAAGAACACCTGATGTTTTCCGATTTGAATGTCATGCTAGACCCGTCAAATCAGGAAACCCTGCGTCATTATTGGCTGGCAGGTGTTGCGATGGTTGCGATGTTGGTCTGGTTGATCTTCAATATGGTGTTGAGTTGGCGAAAAGCAGGTCCTGCGCGTGGGATAAAATGGCGCGTTGCCAGTGCAGTGCTGGTTGCCGCCGGTGCCTGTGTCGTCAATCTGACCACCAATGCTTACTACATAACATGGCAGGGGGAATTGCCGAAAGGGCGTGGAACCATGACTAACATGATGATGTCAGCTAAGGATACTGAATACCAGCCGCCCCAATTTGGTGAGTCTGCGGACTATTTTCTGCAACAGGCAAAAAGCGTTACCTTGCCTGAACCTCAGTCAGATGTGAAACCTGATGTGGTTCTGCTATTACAGGAATCCACCGTTAATCCCCATATTTACCAATTGCCTGCCAATGTTCAGCTGCCGGATCTTTATATGTTCCAGCGTGATGCAGGTGTCAGCGCCCAAAGTCCGCTCAGGGTACAAACCTTTGGGGGTGGAACATGGCTATCTGAATTCTCTGTTTTGACGGGATTGAACACGGATGATTTCGGCTCCCGCAAAAATGCAGTATTTTATTTTGTCGTTGATCACCTGCAAAACAGCCTGTTTCGCGCCATGAAAGATAATGGTTATTACACCGTTGTACTGACGCCATTCAATAAATCGGCCTACCATGCTGGACACGCTTACAAGACAATGGGTGTTGATCGCATTATCCAGCCACAGGAACTGGGTTATCCAGCCAGTCTGGAGGAAAATTTATGGACGATCCCAACACAGGATATGCTGTCTTATGTGAAAACGATTCTGGCCAAGGAGACGGACAAACCGATCTTTATATTCTCTCTGACGATGTATGAACACGGCCCTTATGATGAAGGGCATAGCGATGATTACGGTTTGACGGACAAACTGGAGAGTTCATCAGCAGTAGGTAAGTTCAGTCATTATATGGAGAAAATCAAGGCATCTGATCCTGCTATCAAGGATTTCAGTGAATTTGTTGCCACACGCGATAAACCAACGCTTTTCCTCTATTTTGGTGATCATCAGCCGAGTATTCATTTTGGGCAATATGATTCTCCGTTAGCTGATCCGGCACACATAACTCAATTTACTATGCGGGATAATCTGGCGCAGGGAACCGCCATTACAACAGGCAAGCTGACGGATATCTCCTTCCTCGGTGGTATGATTCTGGAACGCGCTCGATTAACGGCACCGCCATTCTATCAGGCCAACATGACGATGCGTCATTTATGTGATGGTGCGTTGAATGACTGTCAGGACAAAGCGCTGGTCAATAGTTATAAACACTATATTTACCAGCAATTGAGTTCAGCAGGGAAAGAGTAGCTATTCCTATCTCCTTCTGCCAGATGTCTGGCAGAAGGGGATAAATCAGAGAGTGAAAAACCATCATAGGTAAATGAGGAAGAGAGAATATTTTTTGAATTTATTGTCTATTGATGACGGCTTTTTTTATTATATTTAATGTCGATATTCTGTGGTGCATTGAAATCCAACCCATAAATATCACCACGGCATAATATTTCACTGAACTCAATAATCTCGTTTTGATTGTTCTGGCTTATTTGATGAATTTGCAGCAATGGCGATTTTTCAGCGATATTGAGCAATATGGCAAGTTCCATAGAGCAGGCAATAGCCTTAATTTTGTGATTTACGTTGGTGAGATGAATACCTTGCTCTTCCCAATGCGCATACAGGGAACCTTCCAATAATTCAGGATTGGGCAGATATTCACGGGGAATATAGGTATTTTCAAGGGAAACCGGTGTACCGTTGGCAAGACGGATACGACGCAGTTCAGCAATTTTTTCACCGATGTTAATGGATAATTTCTTGGCAATATCTTCCGGTGCAGGAATGATACGCCGCGATAACCAATAATTGGATACCGTTCCACCCTCCTTCACGATCTGGGAAGTGAAACCCACGGCCTGATTGAGTGAGCCTCCACCGGGCTTGGCAACCTGCGTACCAACACCTTGCTGGCGTATGATCACCTCTTTTTCTTCCAAGAGCTGCATAGCCTTACTGACTGTTACTCGCGATATATTGAGTAATTCAGCTAACCGACGCTCAGGCGGTAAAAAATCATCCTCGTTTATTAACTGTTTTTTAATCGCAATTTCAATGACTTGTTGTAATTGTATGTAACGAGGACTACTACTTTTCTTTTTCAGTTCTTCGCGTACCCAGTCAACAAAGTGATTTGGCATTCTTTTTAACCCCGGTTATTTGGCAGGGTAAGTGTACATTAGCATTTACACTAAGGTAAGAGTGTATTGGAATTAGATTGGCATCACATAATGACAATATTGGACTTTCATTGGCCTTAATAATTGATGTAAAGTATAAATCTTGCTTATATAAGAAGTCGGGAGTTTGTCAGTATCACTTTGAAACTACCTGATCTGATGCGAGAAATAGGTGTGTTATGTATTCTTCAAATTCAAAGTCTGAGCATCATGCCGGCTCTGGAATAACATAGCGACCGTCGAGTTGCTATGGGGCACTTGAAGAATCAGAGGCTTTGTTGGCTTCGTCAAGGGTTAATCGAGTCGGTACGTAGTGCTCTGGTCATGGTGAGATTTTTGATGGTACTCCGATAATGTGCGCGATTGTTTGTGCCAACCTAGGGGAGTGAGTACCCTTCAAACCGTGACCAGAGCCGTTTTCAGGACGTTATTCAATATAATCGTGTTTCCTGCCAAGGAAATGTTACAGATTAGTCAAATCAACTCAGGTAGGGCTTTATTCCTTGTGTCTTAAGCATCTTCCCTTGAGACAATGATGGAAAACGTAATGGGTACACAGCAGAATAATCAGGGATTCTGGAAGGTAGAACACACAGGTATTGATATTGTCCCTCCTTCAGAACGCACAGGTACACCGATGGATTTGTTCTGGATCTGGTCGGCCGCCAACATTGGTATTCTCGGCATTATTTACGGTGCCATTATTGTTTCCTTTAAACTCTCTTTTCTACAATCTGCACTTGCGGTATTGATAGGGCTATCCAGTTTTGCCTTAGTGGGTTATCTCAGTTTCAGCGGTAAACTGGGAAGAACTTCAACCCTGACGCTTTCTCGTAACATTTTTGGCATCAGGGGAAATATTGCGCCGACCATGATTTTCTGGGGCATCTCCCTTGGGTGGGAGTCCATTAATATCGTTACTGGAACTTTAACACTCTCCGCGTTATTTCAGGCTTGCGGGCTCGCTGAAAGTACACTTTTGACCGTGATCAGCATGATATTATTTGCAGGGCTGTCAATTGGCGTCACTCTGCTGGGAAAAGAGATGCTCATTGCCATGCAGCGCTGGATTATCCACGTTTTTGGCGCGATGACACTGGCTGTCGTGTTCTATATTCTGTTTACGACAGAGTGGGAAGCGGTGCTGGCTATGCCATCCGGCAGTTGGTTAACGGGCTTCCTGCCTGCGGTTTCGGTGGTTGCGGCGGGGACTGGCATCGCATGGGCGGCGACGGGAGCGGATTACAGCCGCTATCAGAGCGAAAGTTCTTCCAAATTAAAAATTTTCACAGCGGTAACTGCGGGAGGAATGATTCCTTTGGTTCTGCTATTGTTTGCGGGCATTCTGCTCTCTGTTCAATTACCTCATCTTCCCACATCAGAGAACCCTATCGCCCAAATTGGCTCTATTTTGCCGGATTGGATGGTGATCCCTTACTTAATGACGGCAACGGCAGGGATAGTGACAATGGCAGTTTTGAGCCTCTATTCTGCTAGCTTGAACTTTTTGACATTAGGGATAAAAGTCAAACAGATCCATGCTGTCACCATTGATTCCATTATTGTTCTGACTCTTGCGATTTATCTTCTTTTTGTTACTGGCGACTTCATGGGGCCATTTGTCTCATTCCTGTTATTCTGCGGTGTGTTTCTGGCTCCGTGGGAGGCGGTATTCTTACTTGATTACATTATCGTCCGCCGTAAGCAGGGTTATTGTACCGATAGTTTGTACAATGATATTGGTCCAAATGGTGGCATTAAATGGATCCCCGTATTGTGTTGGTTACTGGGCGCATTTGTCGGTTTTTTGGTGACGAAAAATGACTTTATCAGTGGGCCATGGGCAGTTGGAGTTTTTGCGAATTCCAGTTTTGGCCTGTTCCTGTCATTTTTTGTCAGTTTTATTTGTTATGGTCTGTATTTGATGCTGGGTAGGTATACAAGATGAAGGTGCCTTTACTGCCTGTTGTGGTTATGGGTTCGGCTACAGGAGATATTGTTCTCAGGTTATCTGAATTACCCCACAGCGGTGAATATTGGGAAGCTGAAGAAGTTGATCGGCAAGTAGGCGGCTGTGCCTTCAACGTTGTGCGAGCCTTGTGCCGTCTTCAAATTCCGGTCATCAATGGCGTATTTGTGGGTAATGGTGTTTGGGGAGAACGTGTCACAGAAGAGATGGAAATGCTCGGATTAACGGTGACATTACGTCATCCAAAACGTGACAATAGCTGGTGCATTGCCATGATGACGCCTGATGATGAGCGCATATACGTTTCTGTCCCCGGTTGTGACGATAGTTGGAATACCGATATTCTGGCGACTATTCCGCTTCCGGAGCAGGGGTATATCTATTTCAGCGGCTATGAATTGGCAAATCCCAAAGCAGACGCTTTGCGTGAATGGTTGCTGGCTTCTCCCACAGGGCTGACATTGGTATTGGATTTTGGTCCTCGCTTGCCTGATATAGATAGGGAATTTATTCAAGCATTGCCTGCTGAAAGAACGATATTGAGCTTGAATCTTGATGAAACGGCGATGCTGTGTGGTGCCGGCGATCCTGTGATACAGGCTCGCCGTTATGTTAATGAGCGGGGATTCACTGCCATTGTTCGTCTTGGTGCAGAGGGAGCGTGGATATGTCAGCCGGGCTGCGAACCGGAATATATTCCTGCTTATCAGGTCAGCGTTGAGGATACCATTGGTGCGGGTGATGCGCATTGTGGCGGTATGTTGGCTGGGCTGTCTCAGGGGATGTCGCTGCCTGATGCGGTGGAACTGGGTAACCGTGTTGCGGCCGTGACTGTCAGCCGTTCTGGCCCTGATGGCGCACCAACCAAGGATGAACTGATGGATTTTGTATTTGGTTGAATCTAATGGACATTAAGGCGAATAAAACCTACGCGTTTACCGTCGTGTAGGTTTTATCCAGTCTATTTCAATGGGATGATACGGTAGGCGCAGCGTCGGTCTCCGTTCAAGATATATTCCGTTCTCTCCACTTCGGCTTGCAGAATTTCCCGAAACAGTTTCAGCTCTGCCCGACAAAATCCTTGGCACATTGTGGCGGCTGCACAGATTGGACAGTGGTTTTCAATAAACAGAATCGCACCATCTTCCTGAACCGAATATTGCGCCATATAACCTTCTTGATTGCGTATTGCGACCAGACGCTCAATTTTTTCCTGCAACTCCGCAGCGCCTTCCATCGCGATTTTATAGCTGGCAGAAGTTTTTTGTTCGCGAGTGTTGATGATTAAATCCATGGCAGTTTCGCCGAGTTGACTGCGAATGATTGTCAACAGTTGAACCGTTAACTCTGCGTGAGTATTTGGGAATCGGGCGTGGCCTTTGTCCGTTAAATGCCAAAGCTGAATAGGGCGACCTACTCCCCTCGTTTCTGATTCTGCTTCAACCAGACCTTCTTTAGCCAGTTTCACAAATTGTTGACGAGCAGCTTCTCCAGAGGTTCCCAATATTTTGCCTGCATCAGAGGCTTGCATGGCGCCTCGTGTTTTCAGTAGCATCAATAACCGTTCGCTCACAGTTTGAGCAGTTATGATATTGTTTTCCAAGTAAATGCTTGACATATTGTTGAGCCCGACATTAATTTATTCCAAGATTTATCTTGTTTAATTTATCGTAAGACTTTTCACAACTCAACTGGTGTTCAGGACAATAATCATGATAGTAACTGAGGAAAATAGCTGGAGTGATCTTTTCTCCAGCAAAAATGCGGCGAATGCAATGGCGCTTTCACTGGGTGTAGCATTAGTTGCTATCAACTCTTTAATCGCGATTACCATCTTGCCTTCTGTCGTCAACGATATTGGAGGGTTGAATCTCTATGCTTGGAATACAACGCTGTTTGTTGTGACATCAATCATTGGGGCGATACTTTCCGCACGATTATTGAGAGCCTCGGGAGCGAGAAAATCCTATCTGATTGCGGCACTGGTCTTTTTTGTAGGAAGTTTATTCTGTACGTTGGCACCGACGATGGAAGTGATGTTGATTGGGAGAACTATTCAAGGATTTGGCGGTGGGTTGCTGTTCGCACTTTCATATTCCATGGTAAATCTGGTTTTCCCCCAATCACTCTGGCCTCGTGCTATGGCGTTGATTTCTGGTATGTGGGGCGTAGCGACTTTAGCCGGGCCTGCCATCGGCGGCATTTTTGCTGAAATGGACACATGGCGTTATGCTTTTGGCATCATGTTGCCAATCACGCTGTTGTACGCCTTATTCACCTACCTGATTTTACCGAAAAAAAATGTACAGAGTGAAGCCAAAGCAGCATTGCCGATTGTACAGCTGTTTCTGTTGTCGGCTGCGGTTATGGCGGTTTCCGCAGGTAGCTTGTCACAAGATGTGAAGGCCAATATTAGTGGTATCATTGCAGCTGTGGTATTGATCGCGTTATTGATTATCCATGAGCGCCGTACCCTAGTGAAATTATTGCCCCAGAATGCGTTGAGTTTACGTTCCCCTCATCTGGTATTGTTCACAACCATGTTGTTATTAGTGATTGGCCTGTCGAGTGACGTTTTTGTTCCTTATTTTCTGCAAGTTCTGCATGGGCAATCTCCACTGGCTTCTGGATATATGATTGCAGCAGCAGCGGTAGGCTGGACGATTGCAGAAATACTCAGCGCAGGTTGGCAGGGAGCAAAGATGCGGTTCTCTATTGTGAGTGGCCCTATTTTTATGTTGCTTGGCATGGTGTTGCTGATTGTTATGCTGCCGCGCTCATCGTCAGGTCAGTGGCAAACCATATTGCCGCTTATTCTTGGGCTGGGGCTATTTGGTTTTGGGGTCGGTTTTGGCTGGCCGCATATTGTGACCCGCATCTTACAGGTTTCTGCCGATTCTGATAAAGATATCGCGGGAGCATCTATTACCATCGTTCAGCTATCTGCGAGCGCATTTGGTTCTGCGTTGGCGGGTATGACCGTTAATGTGTTTGGGTTTTACCAACCCGGTGGCGTCAGTGGTGCTTCCTCCTCTTCTTATTGGTTATTTTTACTCTTCGCCATTACCCCACTATTGGCATTATTTACTGCATGGAAATCAGCAAAAATTCCTGCTGGGAAATAATGATAATCAGGGTTTCTCTATCCTGTAATATTATCAACGGCATTATTTTAAAAAATAATGCCGCTTTTTTTCATCTTGAGTGAGGTTATCAGAAGTGCTTAACTAATTGAGGCGATATTATCCACTAACTCTCGCAAGTGCTGTGCTAGCTGATTAACGGTTTTCTCACCAGTAGCGGCCTCCACCGTTAAGTTTTCCAACGTATTGTCGTTATCACGGATCTTGATACCGTTACGGTAGAGAAAGGTCATGGTGACGAAAAACGCTGTGCGCTTGTTGCCATCATTAAAGATATGACCACGAGCGATAGCAACCCAGTAAGTAGCGGCGAGTTCAAAAACGTCTGTTACACCTTCATAGTGTGTACGATTTTGCACCCGATAAATTAGCGCTTCTGCTCTGCTGGGATCGGGCATTCCAGCAACGCCGGGAAAGCGTCGTAATAGATGGTCATGGAAAGCGATAACTTCCTGTGCGCTTACCAAAATCATCGGTCAGTCAGCGCTTTTATAGTGTGACCATGGCGCTGCATCATCAGATCAAACTCTGCATCCAATTTGGCATTCTGGTAAGCCTCGAACTCAGTCTTGCTGATCACCACTGCGGCACTGCCGTCTCTGCGGGTGATTTCAACCGGTTCGCCGTGAGTGGCGGCATCCAGCACTTCTGAAATATTGGCCCGGGCTTGGGTTGAGGTGTATGTACGCATGTTGTACCTCCTTTAATGTACATATTAAATGTACACTTTAATTGCAGATTATTCAATCAGCAGAGGAGCGTTCGCTGTGCTACCTAGGCTCTTTATCAGACAGCGCCTCATAACGGGTAACGACTGACGACGAATATCGTATTCAGTGGATAGAGGAACTGGGGCTGACCATCCTGTTACTCATTGTTTTCATGGCAAAGCGTAAAATTACGCTCTGCAAATTCAGTAAGTGGGTTGGTACGTTTAACGTTCCGAGCTATAGAGGGTTGCTTTCGTTCATGGTCTGCTGTGTGCGCTCTATCAAGGCCTGTATTTCAGCTTCCGTCTTCGGCTCTTCCATCTTTTTCAGTGCTTTGACAGCGTGATGCCTCGCTTCGTGAGGAGTGAGAAAAAGCGTCCTACGATTTTGATATCTTATTTAGCCTACTGCGTAGATCTGCGGGGGCAATATAATGAGTTGTTCGTCTTATTTTTATAGGAAGAAATATATTTATTGCCTCAAGCTCTCTAAGTAATTTTCTGGCTGTATTTTCACTGATATCATAGACATTTTGAACCGATTTCACTTTAAACAATCTTCCGGGTTCTTTTATACCTTTTTTGATTAAATCTTTCTGAATAAAGTTTAGCTTACTTTTATACTTTGAATTTTCCAACACATTAACAATTTCATAAAATTCTTTTGTTTTTACTTTTAAATATTCTTGTAATTCATCAAATGCGCTTAGAATAATATTCACATTAAAATCGATAAAATAAGTTAAATCCCCATAATCTTTTTGAACATAAAGATATGACATACCATAGTCTTTAGCGTGTTCCTTGATAACCTTGCTTATTGAAATATATTCAAAAATATCATAACTATTTTTTAGCATATACCAATAGAATATTGCCCTTGCAGTTCTGCCATTCCCGTCTCTAAATGCGTGTTCATACCCCATCATAAAATGAAGAATAATCGCTTTTATTACTGGCGGTATAAATTTTCTACCATCCTCTCCATTATGATTTTCGTTAGCAAAAACACATAATTCTTCTAACCTGTTTTCTAACTCTTCATAGTTTGGCGGGTAAAATAATGGGTTATCATCATTTCCAATATAGATATCATTACTGCATCTAAATTCCCCCGGTATATTTTCATTTTCAGATACACCATGAGTAGCTATTCTGTGAAATTCAAGCATCAGATCCCTTGTAAGGGGTTCTTGTTTTCTTTTATCCGCTAGCCTTAATAGCATATAATTATTCAGAATCATTTTCTCATCAGGAGTGCTAGGCGCTAATTCCTCCTCTAGCATTTTCTTTGCATCAGCCCGGGTAGTTGCTGCACCTTCCAATTGAGCGCTGGTGATAGCTTCTTCCATCAGTAAAGATGAAACTAAATAATTTTGTTGAACATGACCAGATGCTTGAGATCCTGCGATTGCGGCAACCTTACCTGCACCAAGTTGTACAATTTTATGTAACTTCGGTTCCAGCGAATCATGTATGCAAAAATGAAACTCATTCCCGTTTTTATCAAACAAGCCCATGCTTTTTTTTGCCTGATCTCTACGGAACTTTACCGCATACCAGATGTTTTCAGCTTCTTTGCTGGGAACTCGCCATTTAAGCTGACTCCAATGGAGGTATCTTCCTTGCTTATCAACAATACTGTATTCATTGAGGTATATCCCGAATTTAACAAAATCCAGATTTGTAAAATCAAGCTTAGGTGATTGTTCTACAGGGTGTTTAGCCATATTACCTCAGATTTTAAAATTTGATGTAAAAATAAGTATGGTGTAAACCTTTAAGGAGATCAATATGAATAAATCAGCTTCATAAACTCTGGTTCTGTGACAGAATTGCGTAAAATCAATTAATTAGAAAAATGGAAGTTTAACCCATTGATATTCCTTATGCCCATCCATCATTGGTGGACGGGTTACGATCGGCGAGTATAGCCCGTTGCCGTCCGCTTTCCCTTCGAACCTTTCGCCTGACTTTATCCATGCCCTGATCTCTTTATCTGTGAGTTTAGGCATTGCGCAATCTCCAATAAAAAAATAGCTGTATACCCCTAAATAGGTTCTGTGATCGTTAAGGGTACACCCTAGGGGTACACGCTAATCATGAGCTACTGTGATTCGCTCTGCAATGCTCTGATAGTAAAAAAGCCAGTTATAACAAAGTATATACTGGCTTTATGATTTGTTCTGATATGCTATAAAACGCTATTCAATATTTTGGATTTGCTCGCGCATCTGCTCAATCAGCACCTTTAATTCAATCGCTGAATTTGTCACATCTGCATTAATCGATTTCGACGCCAGTGTATTCGACTCGCGGTTAAATTCCTGCATCATAAAATCCAGCCGGCGGCCAACGGCTTCTTTCTTTTTCAGAATATTACGTGTCTCTTTTACATGAGCATCCAGACGATCCAGCTCTTCTGCCACATCAATGCGTTGTGCCATTAGAATCAGCTCCTGCTCAAGACGGTTATTTTCCAACTGAATCTGTGCTTCTTCCAGTTTGGTCTGTAAGCGTTCACGCTGCCATTGCAAGATTTCTGGCATTTGCTGGCGGATTTTGCTGGCTTCTTCTGTTACTGCATCCAAACGCTGCTCAATCAGCGTTTTAAGTGCCTGTCCTTCTGTTTCACGGCTTTGGATAAAGGCATCAAGAGCTAGATCAAGCTCTGCCAGCAATTGTGTGCTGATGGCGTCTAAATCTTGTTCTTCGGCGGACATCACGCCCGGCCAGCGCAGGATATCTACTGGATTGATTTCACCTTGATTGCTTTGCTGTTTAATCCAGTTTGCTGCCTCAACCAGCTGTTTTGCCAGATTTTCATTCAGCATCAAGGTTCCCTGAGCACGGGTATCCAGATCAAAACGCAGGTTACACTCCACTTTGCCGCGAGTCAGGCGGGAACGAATGCGTTCGCGGATGACTGGCTCAAGGCTTCTGAATTGCTCAGGCAGGCGAATGTAAGTCTCCAGGTAACGTTGATTGACGGAACGCAGTTCCCATGCTGCGTTTCCCCAATCGCTCTTGATATCTCGCCGCGCAAAAGCGGTCATACTACGGATCATAATTCGTTTCCAATTTATAGAATGATGGGCGGATTATAACGCCCTGCGTAGATGCAGGATAGGCATTCGCCGTGTTAGGCCGTATAATGCGCCCCCAATAATGTTTTAACAGCGGAGAGAACACTATGAGTCCAGTAGGAAAGCGTCCAGCAGGAAGAGCGGCAGGACAGGTGCGTCCTATTAAAATGACCCGTCATTACACCAAACACGCGGAAGGCTCGGTTCTGGTGGAGTTCGGGGATACCAAAGTGTTATGTAATGCCTCCGTTGAAGAAGGAATTCCTCGTTTCCTGAAAGGCCAGGGGCAAGGTTGGATCACGGCTGAATATGGTATGTTGCCACGGGCAACCAATAGCCGTAATGCCCGCGAAGCCGCCAGAGGCAAGCAGACTGGCCGTACAATGGAAATCCAGCGCCTGATTGCACGTTCACTGCGTGCCGCAGTAGATTTGAAAAAATTGGGTGAATATACTATTACGCTGGATTGCGATGTGATTCAGGCTGATGGTGGTACGCGGACTGCTGCCATCTCTGGCGCGTGTGTGGCACTGGTGGATGCGCTGAACAAGCTGGTTGCTGATGGCAAGCTGAAAAAAAGCCCAATGAAATCAATGGTAGCGGCAGTGTCTGTCGGGATTGTTAAGGGTGAAGGTCTTTGTGATCTGGAATATGTCGAAGACTCAGCGGCTGAAACTGATATGAATATCGTCATGATGGATGACGGCCGGATGATTGAAGTGCAAGGCACGGCAGAAGGTGAACCGTTCAGCCATGATGAATTGCTCTCATTGCTTTCCCTCGCCAAAGAGGGGTTGGAAACGATTTTTGCAGCGCAGCGAGATGCGTTGAAATAAATAAATTGATCAGGCGGCTGAATAGTCGCCTTTTTTATGCCTGCAAAATGGCGATAAGTATGACAAGAAATCAAAGAGGAGAAACTCCAATGAAAGCCTATCAGCGCGAATTTATTGAGCTGGCACTGAAGAAGCAGGTGCTGAAATTTGGTGAATTTACACTGAAGTCCGGCCGCCAGAGCCCCTATTTTTTTAATGCGGGGCTGTTTAATACTGGGCGTGATTTGGCATTGATTGGTCGTTTCTATGCGGCAGCACTGTTGGATAGTGGTATCTCGTGTGATCTGCTGTTCGGACCCGCTTATAAAGGTATTCCGATTGCAACCACAACGGCAGTCGCGTTGGCAGAACATCATGATATCGATATGCCTTATTGTTTTAACCGTAAGGAAGCTAAAGATCATGGCGAAGGTGGATCGCTGGTCGGTAGCCCACTGCAAGGTAATGTTGTCGTTGTTGATGATGTGATTACAGCAGGAACGGCTATCCGCGAGTCGATGGAAATCATCAAACAACACGGTGCAACGTTGTCTGGTGTTATCTTGTGTTTGGATCGTCAAGAGCGCGGGCGGGAGACGCTTTCAGCCATTCAGGAAGTTGAGCGAGACTATCACTGCAAGGTTTTTTCCATCATTACTTTGAATGACTTGATTAGCTATCTACGTGAAAATCCGGATATGCAGCCTCATTTGGCGGCAGTGGAAGCCTATCGCAGAGAATACGGTATCTGATTGCCAGCTAGGTAAAAACAGCTGAGACAAAAAAAATCCCTCGCCCAATGGCCGGGCGGGGTGAGTAGTAGAAATGACATCCCGCATGTAATACGGTAATGATGCCATTACTGAGTTACTTTATAGTGAACTCAACTAGAAGATGCATGTTAACACAATTCAACGAAAAAACCGCACGTTATCATTCTCAGCATGAAAGAGGGAATTTTACGGTGCAGGCTCAGTTATTGCAGCTGGGTCAATATCAATGGCCAGCGTATTTCAAACTCTTGGGTCGGGCGATAGCGGAATTCAGAACGAACAAAACGAGAAAGCATTCCTTCACAAAACGCTAGTAATTGCGATGCTAGTACGGTTTCGTCATAATTGAATCCCTGTCCATCACGTATTTTCTTCTCTTTTAAAATTTGGCGGAGCTGCGCTTCAATACGTTCAAATAGCTGGTTAATGCGGTTTTGTAGTCTGTCTTGTTCGAACATCAGGGCATGACCTGTCATGATACGGGTCAATCCGGGGTTCTTTTCTGCAAAGCCCAAAAGCAGGGTGAGGATTAACCGAATGCGGGTAATGGTGTCTTTTTCATCTTGCAGGATCAGATTGATGCGTGAAATCAAAGTATCTTCAATAAATTCAATCAGGCTGTCAAACATCCGGGTTTTGCTTGGAAAATGACGATAAAGTGCTGCTTCAGAAACCCCAACGTTTGCGGCGAGCTTTGCTGTAGTAATGCGCTGACTACCATCACTGGATTCAAGCATATGTGCCAGTGCCTGCAAGATTTCCTCACGTCTATTTTTCTTTTTTGTACGTTCTTTTTCTGCCATGTCTGATAAGACCCCTGCTAAAACAGCAAAACAAATCCAGCTATTTTTTGCCCACCACGATCATGGGCAAAAAATATGAAAATCGGTTGACGGTATCAGGCTTTACGGAAAGTTATTGACGACCGGAATGACCAAAACCACCACTGCCGCGTTCGCTGGTTTCAAAATCTTCAACCAAGTTAAATTCGGCCTGTACAACAGGCACAAAAACCATTTGGGCAATGCGCTCACCGGGTTCAATGATGAACATTTTATCACTACGGTTCCAAACTGAAACCATCAGCTGTCCCTGATAATCAGAATCGATAAGCCCCACCAGATTCCCCAGAACCACACCGTGTTTGTGACCCAGACCGGAGCGGGGAAGAATAACTGCCGCCAATTGTTCATCTGCGATATGGATGGCGATCCCTGTTGGCAGGAGTTCAGTCTGGCCGGGAGCCAGTTCTACTGCATTATCCAGACAAGCACGTAAATCTAAACCCGCAGAGCCAGGTGTAGCATAAGTCGGTAGGGGAAATTCTTGCCCAATGCGGGGATCAAGGATTTTAACGTCGATTTTTTTCGTCATAGCGTTTGAGTATCTCGTCTAATAAACAGTGGCCGAGCTGTAATTTACTACTGTGAGGTAAATTAACGCTGCCATCATGCCAGAATAGATGTAATGCGTTGGTATCACTGTTGAAGCCATGTTCGGCCAGAGATACATTATTTGCGCAAATCAAGTCCAGATGCTTCTGCTTGAGTTTTCCGCGGGCGTATTCTTCCACATTCTGGGTTTCGGCTGCAAATCCAACGACAAATGGACGATTTTCTGCCATCGCGGCAACACTCGCTACAATGTCAGGATTTTTCACCAGTGTAAATGTGACTTCATCACCCTGTTTCTTGATTTTCTCAGTCGCTATTTGTTTGAAACGGTAGTCTGCTACGGCGGCACAGCCGATGAAAATATGCTGTGAAGCTGCGGTTACCTGAACGTGTTCATGCATTTCCAGCGCACTGGTTACGTCGATACGTTTGACACCCGGTGGTGTCGGCAAATTGACGGGGCCTGCAATCAATGTGACGTCAGCACCGCGTTCCGCTGCTGCCTGTGCGATGGAAAATCCCATTTTGCCGGAACTGTGATTGGTAATAAAGCGGACAGGATCTAAAGCTTCATGAGTTGGCCCTGCGGTAATGGTGATGCAAAGACCGGCGAAATCTTGATTGGTGTTGAAATGTTGTGTTGCTAGTTCGACCATCGCCATGGGTTCAAGCATTCTTCCCGGGCCGACGTCACCACATGCCTGGCTTCCCTCATCAGGACCCCAAATCAGCACGCCACGCTCTTTGAGTACACTCAGGTTATGTTGGGTTGCCTGCGCCCGGTACATCTGCTGATTCATCGCTGGAGCGACAGCAATGGGGGCTGCTGACGCCAAACAAATCGTGGTAACCAAATCATTTGCCATGCCTGCGGTTAAACGAGCGAGCAGATCAGCTGTGGCCGGCGCGAGAATAATCAAATCAGCCCACTTAGCCAGTTCAATGTGCCCCATTGCCGCTTCAGCGGCGGGGTCCAAAAGGTCATCGGAGACCGGATGACCCGATACGGCCTGCAAGGTCAGTGGTGTAATAAAAGCTTCTGCTGCTGGCGTCATGGCGACGCGTACTTCGGCACCGCGATCACGTAAACGGCGTACCAGCTCAGCTGTCTTATAAGCGGCGATTCCCCCGCTGATGCCGAGCACGATATGTTTACCAGAAAGCTGTTTGCTGGAAAATCCTGCCATTCTGATTATCCACATGTAAGTTACAATTACCTAAGATTCTACCATAAGAAAATATTGAGTTGAGAACCTGCCTTATTCAGGTGCCAAAAAATGACAAGTTTGCGAAGTGCTACGCAAGCCATGAAAATGGGGCTGGCGGTGCTTTTTTCATCATGGGATATTGGCGGCGTGAAGCCACTGGGCGAAAGGGAATGAGGGGGAGTATATGGATGTTACTGTGATGGAAATAAGCGATGAATTGCATTCAAATCTTGCTCCTCGGGAGAAGTTGCTGGCTTATGGCGCCGTTTCCCTGACGGATGCCGAGTTGTTGGCTATATTTTTGCGTACGGGAACCCGAGGGGTTCCTGTCGTGCAAATGGCGGAACATCTACTAAAGTCATTTGGTTCACTTTATCACCTACTCTCTGCGGATTATGCCGATTTTTGTTCACATAAAGGGATGGGGCTATGCAAATATGTTCAGTTGCAGGCGGTCTCTGAACTGGCAAAACGTTTTTTCTCCAGTCAATTTATCCATGAAGATGTGATGAGTAGCCCAGTCGCGACGCAAAATTATTTGCAGGATTTATTATCTTGGCAGGATCGTGAAGTCTTTGTGGTGCTGTTTTTGACGAACCAGAATAAAGTCATCTGTCATGATGAAATGTTTAAGGGAACGATAAACAAAGTTGAAGTGCACCCGCGTGAAATCGTGAAACAGGCGGTTAAAGTTAATGCTGCATCGATTATTCTTGCTCATAACCACCCCTCCGGTAATCCAGAACCCAGTCTGGCAGACAAATTGGTGACCGAAAAAATTATTGATGCTTGTGAGTTGGTTGGGGTTAAAGTTTTGGATCATATCGTGATTGGTAAGCAACATTGTGTCTCATTTGTGGAAAGAGGTTGGATTTAGTCCGGTTTTTTTGCGATCAGATCAGATCTTAGTTGTTCGGGACTTGAGCATCAGCGAATGAGGGCGTATACTACGCCACCTTTGAGGATCTTGGGTTTGGCGAGAAGAGCCTATCTCAGTAAGTTTTTTTATTGAGATAATGTGAGTCTTTTCAGTGATGAAAATGTGCTGAGATGGGCTCCTAAGCCTGACGAGGCGGTCATACCCAATACAAAGCTCGAGCTGATTTGATTTTTGGAGAATAGACATGTCCCGAGTCTGCCAAGTTACTGGCAAGCGCCCGGTGAGTGGTAACAACCGCTCCCATGCATTAAATGCGACTAAGCGTCGTTTTCTGCCTAACCTGCATTCTCACCGTTTCTGGGTTGAGTCTGAGAAACGTTTTGTAACTCTGCGTGTAACTGCTAAAGGTATGCGTGTGATTGACAAAAAGGGTATCGATGTAGTTCTGGCCGAACTGCGTGCCCGTGGTGAGAAATACTAAGGAGCTGAAAAATGGCTAAAGGTATTCGCGATAAAATTAAGCTGGTTTCTTCTGCTGGTACTGGTCACTTCTATACCACTACGAAGAACAAGCGCACCATGCCTGAAAAACTGGAACTGAGAAAATTTGATCCAGTTATTCGCCAGTATGTGGTGTACAAAGAAGCTAAAATTAAATAATTTTAGTGGATTGAGAAAAAACCCAGCGTATGCTGGGTTTTTTTATACCTGCAAGAATGCTTGGATAGCCTGGTTGAAAACAGGTTATGCATGGACGTAACATCTCGTTCCGTTATACTAACGCCTTTTTAATGTTTGAACCGTCAGGCGTGATTCTGAAAAATGACTAAAAAAACCTTGAATATCTTACACACTGAATCATCGTGTGGTTGGGGAGGGCAAGAGATCCGCATCCTGACGGAATCTCAGGGCATGATACAACGCGGTCATCAGGTTGTTATTGTTTGCTGCTCAGCGTCAACGATTTATCATGAAGCCCATTCGTATGGTGTACCTGTTGTTGCTCTGCCGATTGAAAAAAAACGCCTTCCTTGCTTGCGGGCGATGCGCCGCTGGCTAAAAGCCGAAGGCCGTCAATTTGATGTCATCAATACTCACAGCTCTACTGATTCTTGGTTGGTGGCTGCGGCATGTGCCACATTGAAAGGTATGCCACCGATAGTCCGAACCCGCCATGTTTCCACTAACGTATCCACATCCGTGGCGACTCGCTGGCTGTATTTGAAATCCTGTCAGCATATTGTGACAACAGGGGAGAAGTTACGCCAATATCTGCATACGAATAATGGTTATCCATTACCTCACATGACCTCTGTACCGACGGGAATCGATCTGACGCGTTTTCATCCCGAGAATAAGCAACTTTGTCGTCAGCGTATTGGTATTGCAGATAAACCGACTCTGGGTATTGTCGCTACGATGAGAACCTGGAAAGGGCACCGTTACTTGCTTGATAGTTGGAAAATATTGCACCAGCGTTATCCTGACTGGCAATTGCTGTTTGTGGGGGATGGTCCCCAGCGAAAAAATCTGGAACCCTGGGTTAAACAGGAAGGGCTGACGGAGAGTGTCATTTTCCTCGGTAACCGACAAGATGTGCCTGATTGTCTGAATGCGATGGATGTTTTTGCACTACCTTCGTTTGGCAATGAAGGTGTTCCACAAGGCATTATGCAGGCAATGGCCTGTGGTTTGCCCGTGGTATCTACTTCGGTGGGCGCAATCACTGAGGCCGTTATTGATGGTGATACGGGTTATATTATCGAGCCAAGATGTGTTGAACAGTTAACTGAAAGGTTAGATGTTTTAATAAAAAGCGCTGAGTTGCGTTTGCAGATGGGGAACGCCTCATTGGAACGGGCTGTCGATTTATTTAGTATGGATAATATGTTAGAAAAAATGGAGTTTATCTTTTACGGTAGTATGGAACGTAAATAGTTCCATTTTGACTATCTATTCGTAATGGTGTTTGTTTTCATCTGATTACAAAGTAGTTATTTTTTGCTTAATCATTTGAAATAGTGTTTCTTTTATTGTTTTTAGGAGTATGAAAACTATCCGTCAGTTAATAGAGTATTGAATAACTTTGATGTATAGTGCTCTAATCCCAATTATCGGTTTAATAATTTTATACTTGTCATTATGCAGCCTAAAAATATTCTGGTTATTATTATTGCCCGTTTTGGTGACACTCTGCTTATAACGCCAGTGATCCGGGCGTTGAAATTACGATGGCCTGAAGCGAATATTGATGTATTAGCACATAAAAAAACGAAAGAGATCCTTGAGAATATTAATGAAATTCATTCAATAAACGCTTTTTCAAAAGGGCAGGCTAAATGGAGGGGATGGTTTTCCGGTCGACTTTATGACCTCGCCTTGGTATATGGTCGTGATAAACCCCTATTACAATATGCTAAACGTAAATCAAATTTAACTATTTATTTTTCGGAAACTTCTTGTCATAAATCAAATGAGCTAGCAGTAGCAAAGCCACGGGCGTTCATTCAAGCACAGCAAGAAAGGGCGCTGTTGATTAATGCGCTTGATATTGGTGTCAGTGACTGGCGCTTGCAGTATTGCGTGAGCCAGAATGAAGAGAAGTATGCTAGCGATTTTCTTCGGCAGCAGGGGTTAGAACAACGATTACGAATTGGCTTTCAACTCCAGAGTTTTCCAGAAAAATCTTATCGTGATTGGCCTCAGGAACATTTTTACGAGCTGGCACAACGTATTTATTGTCACTATCCGCATGCCCATATTTTGCTGTTGGGCAGTAAAGATGGTGAAGCGAGTGCGCAGAGACTCTCTGAAAGGCTGGGAACACAAAGATGTACATCATTGGCGGGCAAGACGACGATGAGGCAGAATGCGGCAATAATGAGTCAACTTAATTTGTACGTCGGTGTTGATACTGGCACAACTCATCTGGCAGGTGCGTTGGGTATTCCGATGGTGGCAATGTACCATAGTTTTCATCCTGGCCGTTTTCTTGCTCCTCAGCAACATCCAAAATTGGCGGTGATTGAACATCCGATAGATTATCAACAGGCGACTCGCCAAGATGCAATGTCAGCAATATCGGTTGAACAAGTCTGGAGTTCCGTTCAGAACTTGTTGAAAAATACATGAAGGATAATGAATAAATGAAAATAGGATTTATCGATGTCACCGTTACTATGTCTTATGGCGGTATTCAAACAGCGGTTTGGGAATTGGCGAAGGCTTTGACAGATGCGGGGCACGAGATCCATATTTTCGGCGGAACAGGTGACGTTAGGCCAGTATTGGGAGAGCGGAATATTCATGTTCACACATTTCCATTTACTCCCAGAGAACGAGTCATCAATATTGGACGGCGTTTTCAACGCATTGTTGAGCGTTATTCTTTTGCCCGTCATGCCCGTGAAAGGGTCATCGCTGAAAATTTTGATTGGGTGATTTTGACGAAACCTTTTGATTTTTTCTGGCCCAGAATGATGCCTAAAACTTCCCGCACAAAGTTTTGCTATATGAGTGGCGGAACCAGTTTTTTCAAAGGTGATCGGGCATTAAGTAACAAAATATCTGCGTGGGTTGCATGCAGCCACTTTAATGCTTGGCAGATCCAGCACCATTTTAAACAATTTCCAAACGTGATTTATAATGGTGTCGATATTGATAAGTTTAAACCTGTTAATTCTGATCTCCGGCATCGGCTAGATATCAATGAAAATACGTTTTTGCTGACTTTCGCTGGCAGGCTGGTGGGTTGGAAAGGCATGAAAGTCGCCATTGATGCGATGGCTTTACTGCGTGACAAGGATGTAAGGTTATTGATTATTGGCGCAGGTGATGATTTGAAGTTGTTGAAAAAAAAGGTTTCGGAACTGAATTTAGAAAAAAAAGTCATTTTTCACCCTCCTGTTGGTCATGATCAATTACCTGAATTTTATGCTGCGGGAGATGCGGGTATCTTTCCCAGTATTGGTGATGAAGCATTTGGTATTACTATCGCTGAAGCGATGGCATGCGGACGTCCCGTGATAGCCAGTTATATTGGTGGCATTCCTGAGGTGGTCGGCAATGAGAATCATGCGGGTATTCTGGTCGCACCTGGCAATGCAGCGGCTATCGCTGATGCAGTCAATCATCTTTTGTCCTTACCGGACAGGGGGAAAGCAATGGGAAAACAGGCTCGTCAGCGGATTGAAACGATGTATACTTGGGAACATTCTGCAAGTCGTTTATTGGGCGCGATAAAAAAATAATGAAGATTGCGTATATTGACCCTTATCCCGTACCTGATTATCGAGTTGCTTCGCTGCAGATTTTGCAGAATGTCGATGCTTTTGCCCGGCAGGGGCACAGCGTCTGCCTGATTACGCCAGAAGGTCAAAAGCGTGTTGAGGAGATTATTGGCAGAGCATTATCGTCTTCCGCTGAACTGATAGCTCTGCGCAATATGCGTAGAAAGTGGTATTTCCCCCTGAATACGCAGAAATTGTTTTATTTTCAGGTTTCTCGCTGGCTAAAAGCGCATCAAGTTGACGCTATTTTTACTCGCAATATTAAAATGGCGAATTATCTCCTGCGTAAACATCCTGATATTCCGCATTTTTTTGAAAGCCACGAAGTTTTTGCCCAATCGTTTAAAGAATCCCATAACTTAGATAAACGTAAAAATCGTCGTAAATATCATAAGCTCAGAAACACGGAACAACAGGTTTATCATCATTCCAAGGTCGTGTTTGTGCTGACTTCACTATTGAGTGAGGATATTTATAAAGAATATAGCGTTAAGACGCCGATTATAGTGGCACCTGATGGTGTTGATATGCTGGCGGTTGAATCTACAAAAATAGCGTCTTCTGGCAGAAGAAAAAAATTGGGAGAAACAACTCAGGTACTGTATTTGGGCAGTTTGCATCGCTGGAAAGGTGTTCCTACTGTTATGAAAGCGATGTGCTACCTTGACAATGCCGTACTGAACATTGCCGGTGGCGATAGCGTGCAGATTGAACGATTGAAGTGTACAGCCCAACAGATTGGCGTGAGTGATAAGGTAAATTTCCTTGGGTTTATCCAGCCGAAAAAGCGTTTTCAGGTTATTGCAGAGAGTGATATTTGTGTTCTACCATTAACGAAAACCAGCATTGGCAGTCGTTATACATCCCCCCTCAAACTTTTTGAATACATGGCGATGGGCAAACCCGTTGTTATTTCTGATTTTCCTTCTATTCGCGATGCTGTGGATGAGAAGGCGGTCAATTTTGCTGATAGCGAAAATGCGGAGAGCTTTGCAGAACAGATTCAATCATTGATTGATAACCCTGCTGAAATGATGGCTAAAGTGGGTTACTCACAACGATTGGTAGCAGAACGTTTTAACTGGGATCAGCGGGCGAAGCTGATCATGCAAGTGATAGCGGAAAACCTGTCTAAATAAGCGATTGCTGAAATAGCTTGAAGGCCAGCCCGTTTAATTTGTGTCGTATGGGCTGGCATTTAACAACAATGAGTTCAGTTTCTAATCATCTTTTTGCTTGTATAGAGCAATCATTAAACCCAATAAGATACCGATTTCATTGATATAGGCATTTTCAAACGCTCCCCTGACGATAAACAGGCCAATAAAGGCCGTCAGAAGGATGAGGCCAGCTTGTCGGGTGATCCCGTTATGTTGGCGAATGATCTGGCTTCCTGTAAATAATGCGGAAAGCGTCATCAAAAGGGTGGCGATCAAACCGAATAGACCGCCAGCAAACCAAAGCGATAAAAATACGTTATGTGGACCAATCGAAGTTCTGAATGTCCAATCAGGATAATCAGCAACACGGCTATTGTAGACCTGATGGTAGACTTTATTACCAAAACCGTAACCTTTTACGGGATTCTCCATGATTAATGACCATGCTGAACCTTGGGTTCCGTTGCTATAGCGATAACTGCTGTCTGTTTGGGTGAGTTTGTGAAGCAGTAATTTCGTGGCGGGGTTAGATACCGCTGACCAGTGAATGGCTCCGGCCAGTAGCCCCAGACATATTGTCGCAGCCAGAGTGAGTTTCCACTCTTTATTAATCACAATAATAAATACTGTGGCTACAACAATGGCAACCCAAGCACCACGAGAAAGAGTACCGAGTAATAAGAACAGGCTGATAGCTGAGGCAATAATCAGTAGTAGCCAACTCAATAGAGAATGTTTTTTCCATAATGCCCAGGTACATAGCAATACAGGGAAATAGAAAAGAAATCCGTAAGAGAATTCCCGATGATTGTAATTCATAAACGGCATTTCGCCAGTTGCGTAATAATTGATGATGTATTTCGCAATATCTGTCAGCGAGATAAGGCTCATGCCAATAATAAACGCAATCAGAATCATCTTCGCGATGTGCTGTTTCTTTTCCTGATAGAGCACAATTGGGAAAGCCATGCTGAACAGCAGTAATCCATTGAGTATGGGTTTGTTCATTTCCTTAAAACTCAGAGCAGGATCAATCGAAATACCGATAGAATAGAATATTGCCAATACGAATAACAAAATGGATAAAAATAGCGAACTACGTAGTGAATTGACTACCTGACGAAAATCTTTTACGAGATAGCAAAGTGCGGTTGCACAGATGAATATCATAATAAGATTTTTATATCTTGTAATATCTGGCAGATAAACAAGAATGATATACAGACCTATAATGGATAAATTCCATAAGGATTTCTTGTTGTTGCCTATGTTAAATCTGTTTTTTATATCAAGCATAGTAATTAATCTATTCTCTCAACTATCTCAACCAAATTTGGCTGCAAATGATACATGAAAACGGTATCGTAATCTGCTGAGATATGATGTTGTAGACAGTCCATTCAAGGAGTCAGTATGCCGGAGTTACCAGAGGTTGAAACCAGTCGTCGGGGAATTGAACCCCACTTGACGGGTAATGTGATCCAATATTCCGAGGTCAGAAATTCGCGCTTGCGCTGGCCAGTTTCCGAACAAATCATGAAGCTTGCTGACCAACCGGTACTCAGTGTCCGGCGTCGGGCAAAGTACTTATTGCTTGAACTGCCTGAGGGCTGGATTATTATTCACCTTGGTATGTCCGGTAGTTTACGTATCTTGCTGAATGAATCTCCTCCTGAAAAACATGATCACGTTGATTTGATTATGGCAGATGGCAAAATCCTCCGGTACACCGATCCCCGACGTTTTGGGGCGTGGTTATGGAGTGACAATCTTGATGAGTGCTCTGTATTGGCTCATTTAGGGCCTGAACCTCTTTCTGACGCGTTTGATGGTGAATATCTTTATACCCTTTCCCGCAACAAAAAAACGGTGATCAAACCTTGGTTGATGGATAACAAGGTGGTTGTTGGAGTTGGGAATATCTATGCCAATGAAGCTCTGTATGTTGCGCATATTCTGCCTGAGCGCCCCGTGAATTCATTGACACAGGAAGAAGCTTATTTACTGGCCGATACGATAAAACAGATCTTACATCGTTCTATTGAGCAGGGAGGCACTACACTGAAAGATTTTCTGCAATCCGATGGTAAGCCGGGATATTTTGCGCAGGAATTATTTGTTTATGGCAAAAAAGGTGAACTTTGTCCGAAGTGTGGTGAAAAAATTGAGAGTATAAAACTGGGGCAACGCAGTACGTTTTTCTGTCGTCAGTGTCAGCATTGAGCCTATCTAGGGGGCTGACGATGATCACCCCCCTTTTCACGCTATCTTATTTGCCGAATTTCTTTAGCATTGCCTGTGCAACGGATTCTGGCAGGAATGATGAAACATCACCATCATGGCGTGCGACATCCTTGATCAAGGATGATGATACGAAGGACAGGTTTTGCGAGGGCAATAAAAAGACACTTTCCAGTTCTGGCATAAAATGTCGGTTCATGTTGGCAAGCTGCCACTCATATTCAAAATCAGAAACGGAACGTACTCCACGGATTAAAATGGTGGCTTGTTGTTTTTTGGCAAAATTGGCCATCAGTTCACTAAATCCGACCACTTCTACGTTATCCAGATGGGTGGTGACTTCTTTTGCCAGTGCGATTCGCTCTTCCAGATTGAACATGGGGTTTTTTCTGTCACTATTGGCAATGGCAAGTAAAACATGGTCGAACATGTTTGCTGCACGGGTCACAATATCAAGGTGGCCGTGGGTGATAGGGTCAAAAGTACCAGGATAAATTGCTTTTTTTTTCATCGTTTTTTACTCTCTGTTTGGGTTAGTTCCCAGAGGGCAGCATATTTATTAAATGTGTACTGGGCATTAACCATTGCTAATACCAACCCTTGTTTGCCATCGAGGAAGCCGGCCCTTAACAGCCATGTCTTAAAAAATGCGCCTAACGTATGGCTGAAGATAGAAAAATAACGGGCTGTTTTACCTTGTTCGTGGCGATATTTTGCCCAATCTCTGGCGTAATTCAATTGTTTTTGCTGGAATTCCATCAGATTACGGCAGGTGAGATGACGTAAATCGCCCTTTAATGTCACGATGCGGGCGCCTTGAGTGTTAAGTGATTCATGAACCTGATTGTCGTTATATTGATAACGTTCGCGGCAATAGAGACGAATGACTTTATCAGGATACCAGCCGCTGTGTTTCATGAAACGATCCATAAACAGGTTGAGGCGTGCGCAGTCATAGACTTTATCGTCGTCGGGATCTGCCAAAACCTGCTCAATTGATGTTCTTAATTCAGGGGTTACACGCTCATCAGTATCAATCATGAAAATGTAATCACCGCTGGCATAGGATTGTGCGAGCTGCCGCTGACGACCGAAGCCGGGCCATTGCGTATTGATGTAGACTTTCGCGCCCATTTCGCTGGCTATTTGACAAGTTGCATCGGTACTGCCGGCGTCTAGAACGATAATTTCATCAGCCCAATCTACGGATAGCAGACAATCTGCAATCAAATCGGCGGCATTTTTAGCAATCATCACAACGGACAGGCGTTTTCTCTTGCTCATCAATGACCCCGTGGCGGGAGATAAGGTTCCAGTAGTTTTAGCAATCGCTGAAGTGCTCCCTGATTTTCGTGCAGGACTTCGGCGGCATGGCGACCGTAATAAAGACGATAGTCCTCATCTGTCAGCAGGCTATTGATAGCGGCACTCAACGAGTGACTATCCGTGACGGCGATAAGGCCATTGGCTTTATCCAGCTTGGCACAAATATCTTTAAAGTTGAAAGTATGTGGCCCCATAATGACAGGGATAGCATGAGCTGCGGCTTCCAGCGGATTATGGCCTCCACGCTCGACCAGACTCCCTCCGACAAAAGCCAGATCAGCGATACCATACAAAAGCATCAATTCGCCCATAGTATCTCCGATAACCACCTGCACATTGGCATCAGGTATTGTGTCAGAGCTCCTTAATATCGAATTTAATCCCGCTTTTTGGGTTAACTCTGCGGCCTTGGTAAAGCGTTCAGGATGGCGTGGTACGAGAATTAACAGTAGATCAGGAAATTGTTGAATTAATTTGCAGTGCGCATCCAATATGATGGTTTCTTCTCCATCATGGGTGCTGGTGGCAATCCAGACCGGACGATGTGGTGCCCATTGGCGGCGCAGTGTGACCGCTTTTGCTGCCAATTCTGGCGTGACAGAAATGTCGAATTTCAGGCTGCCAGTGACGGCGAGTTGGGAACGTTTTAAGCCGAGTTCGATGAAGCGCTCACCATCTTCCTGATTTTGTGCGGCAATCAGTGTTATTTTATTTAAAATAGTTTTAATAAAGTTGCCGATTTTTTGATATCCCGCGGCTGAACGGGTTGATAACCTTGCATTGGCAATGACCAGAGGGATTTCGCGTTGGTTCAGTTGGGTAATCAAATTGGGCCATAATTCTGTTTCCATAATAATCACCAGCTTGGGGTTGACGTTATCAAGGAAACGGCTCATGGAGCCAGGCAAATCATAGGGGAGGTAAACGTGGTTGACATCAGTACCTAAAGCAGAAAGCACCCTTTCAGAGCCAGTCGGTGTCATTGTTGTCACGGTAATCGGCAGGAAAGGATAATGGTGCCGTAGTATTCTTACTAATGGAATGGCGGCCAATGTTTCTCCAACAGAAACGGAATGGAGTAATATTCCACCTTTTGCAACTTTTTTGGCACAAAAACCATAGCGTTCACCCCAGCGTTTACGGTACGCAGGGGATTTACGGCTGCGCAGCAGCAGGCGTAACCAGATAAGCGGTTGGATAAGGTAAAGAAGTACCTGATATAAGCGAAGCAACATTCTATCAAATTCACTGACATAGACTGCGGCTATAGTACCACATTGGCCTGAAGAAAGTGTGTAAAATGCGGATACCCTTTTATGGACAAGCAGGTAGAGCTAGTTATTGTTCTATTAAGGCAGTGTATTGTCTTAATATATTATTTATCGCAAATTTTTCATACATCGTGTCTGTGATTACCGGTGGTTCATTGTAAACGAGCTGCATTTTTTCTGCTAAAGCGTCAACTGTGATTTCACTCAGATATTCTTTGAGTTTACCTGTCATTATCTCTCTTACCCCTCCCGGGCAGTCAGTACTGACAATCGGCGTATGGCAAATTAATGCTTCAATTAATACTGTGGGTAATCCTTCACTGTCAGAACTGATGACTACGGCCTTTGCATCATGAATAATAGGGAGAGGGTTAGAATGAAAGCCAGCCAAAATTACTTGAGCACCTAAATTTAGCTCATGGATTTTCGCTTTAATATGATTTTCTATGTCTTTGGCTCCGTTACCCACAATGATCAGCTTGCATGGAAGTTTAGCCTGTGCAAAAGCTTCTATTAACCTATCATGACGTTTAACTTCATGAAAGCGTCCAATATGCAGTAGATAATTTTTTCCGTGATAAGGATTTGGTTGTAAAGCGCTATGTTTTATTTCATTGAAATTAAATGGATTATAGATTGTTGTTATCTGTTTTGGGCATATTCCAATATTTTTTATCAAGTCATCTCTAACTGCGTCAGAAACACAAATAACTTGTTTATTTTTATAAACTTTTCTTATTTTCTCTTTTTTTATCCAATAGGAAAGAGGTTTTTTATTGCTGAGATATGAATGGGAAAAAATACCGTGAATACAATGCCATACATTACAATAACTCAGTATGGTTGATTTGACGACAATACGGTCAGTTTTGTGAAGGTTAGAAATAACCAGAATCGGCTTACCTTTCTGTTGGAAAAGTTTCGATAACACCTTATCCATGGCTTTAGCACGACGCTTAAGTTCATTTAATTTTCTGAAAGGTCCTTGGTAGCTGTCTGCGCTAACAATGTAGTGAATACCTTCAGGTATGTTGTAAGCCAGTTGAGTATTGAGTGAAAGTAACGAAATTTGGTAACCAAGCTGATGCAAGCCGGTAGCAAGACGAAGCGTCACATTTTCAGCTCCTCCGCCAGGTAATCCATCAATAATAAAAAGAATGTGTTCTTTCACTGTGCTGAAACTCGCTGATAAAGCTGAATTAATTGTTGAGATAAATTTTCAGGCGTTGAATTTATCACCTGATTTCGCGCTGAGGTTGACATATCTGTACCTAATATATTATCAGGAATACAATAAACAGCCTCTTCTAGTTTTCCGATATCCAGTGCGTCACAGATAAAACCATTTTTACCTTCGGTGATAAACTCTGCTCCCCCGCAGGTCGTACTGGTAATGACAGGCAAACCACACGCCATGGCTTCAAGGATGACGTTGGGAAATGGATCATATAATGTCGGTAGCAATAAGGCATCAGACATTTGATAAAGCAACAATGTATTTTTTTGTAATCCCATGAAACGGATACGATGCTGGCATCCTAAAGTATTAGCAAGTTCTTCATACTTTGCCTGTTCCTTATCTTTTCCTACAACTAACAGATAGTCTCCTGTTTTAGCAATAGTTTTAATCGCGGCAGACAAACCTTTTCGTTCAAAACCAGAGCCTACATAAATCAGACACTTTGCGGTAGTGGGAATGTTATATTGTTGTCGCAATTGCAGGCGAGTTTGCTCATGGGCAGGAAAGAATTTTGTGCTATCAATGGCATTATATATAACGGATATTTTGTCTTCAGCGAGACTAAATTCTTCGATAATTTCTTTTTTTATCATTTCAGCGTTACAGATCACCTGCTTTAATGATGGTGAGGAATACATTTCCTCTTCTGCATTCATTACATATCTGTGGTATGGATTGTTTAATAGCCAGTGAGCTTTCCATTTTGGCAAAATCCTTGTACGCTGATGTAACCAACGCTGATGAACACCATCTCCAGCTCTGTAAATATCACAGCCAGCAATTCTTTCGTGACTTTGAACTAAATCAAATTGCTCTTTTTGCCATAAGTTTCGCGCTGCTTTTGCAAAACCACGCTCACGGCTGATTCGCCCAAATTTAATAGGATTGCATAGGTGAATATTCCAATTAGGATTACTTTCTCCCTGCCAAGAGCGTGTAATGATATTAAGTTCAAGTTGCTGGTGATCGAGAGCCTCTAAGGCCCGTGTGACAAAACGCTCAGCCCCGCCATCTGGACGATACTTTTGACGGACAATGGCTAACCGTAGAGATTTCATGAAATATATTTCCTTGCTGCTGCAATGACCGCATCTGTTGGTATCAAATCCAAATAACGCGTATCTGTATGGGTCTTAATATCATCTGGATGTGGGATGTTGCCATAATCTCCAGCCCAAATCACTTCACCGATAGATTGCCAAGGTTTCCAGAACGTCAGTTTGGATGACCCAAATAATGCAATACAGGGTGTTTTCAGGGCTGCGGCCATGTGCATGGGAACTGAGTCAACACCTATAAATAATTTTGAGTGATCAATCAATGCTGCTAATTTAGGTAACGTTAATTGTCCTGCTAGAGAGAGTATATTGTTCTTATCAGGGCAGTATGACAAGATAGTATCAACCATCTCTAATTCCCACCTATCAGGTCCAGAAGTAATGATGATATTTTGCTGTTCCTTCTGTAGCGCTGTTATCACTTTTGCCATTTTATTTTCATCCCAGCATTTAAAGAACCACCTGGAAGTAGGTTGTATGACGAGGTAATTTTCGGCGAACTTGTGCTCGGAAAGCGTATCTTTTACCCACTGCAAATCATCCTTACCATAACTCATCGTTACTTTATTGATGAGAGGAGTAAGTTGTAATGGTTTTAGAATCGAAAGGTTTTGCTCTACTGTATGCAAAGAATCGTGACCAATTGTGGATACTACTTCAGTATGGCAAAGACGCCACTTCCAATTTTGACGTTTGGGGTAATCCAGAGCGAGACGAGTAGGGGCTCCAATAAAGCGGGTAATAAAGGCACTTCGCCATTGATCGGCAAGATTGATAGTTAAATCATAGTGTTGTTGGCGTAATGTTTTGAGTAAGTCCCATTCATGTAATAAATGTTTTTTTGCTCCAAGATTTTTCCATTTGCGATCTATTGAAAAAATACTCGAAATTTCAGGTGAGTTTTCCAGCATAGGCAAGGTTTCTTGGTAAAGGAGCACATCGATTTTTGCATCTGGATAGTGGTACTTCAATGTACTGATTACAGGTGTGATTAGTAGCATATCGCCATGATGTTGTAGTCTTATCACCAGAATTTTTTTGATTCCATTATGGTTTATTATCATTTTTCGAGTTCTATATAATATCAATACGATATGATGATTTTAATGCAGCAAGTAGCCACAGAGTATACATTTTAAGCTTTTCAATCACACGATATGTAGTGTCAATCATACATACAATCGTTCATCCTGAATAATCTAATTGCGCTGTATAGCTGGTCTGAGTACCATTAAAAACAGTTATTATCACATTTTGGTGTATATTGATGACCTTACCAACATTTATTATCACGATCGACACTGAAGGTGATGATCTTTGGCAAAACAGTGATAAAATTTCTACTAAAAATACGCAATATTTGCCAAGGTTCCAGAACCTTTGTGAACGCTTTGGGTTTAAACCCGTCTGGCTGACCAATTATGAGATGGCAATGGATGATAGTTATATCGAATTTGCCAAGGATGTGATTGCCAGAGACACGGGTGAAATCGGTATGCATTTACATGCTTGGAACAATCCACCCATTGTGTCTCTAACCGCTGATGATATGCGCTATAAACCTTATCTCATTGAATACTCTAAAGATCAAATCAAAGCAAAAATTGATTTAATGACTAATCTGCTGGAAGAGAAACTCCAGACTAAGATGTTGAGTCATCGTGCTGGTCGTTGGGCATTTAATGAGTATTATGCGCAATTATTGGTTGAGTATGGTTATCAGGTGGATTGTTCTGTCACGCCAAAAGTCAATTGGCGTTTTACCAAGGGCGATCCTAACGGAAATGGCGGGACAGACTATAGCTATTTTCCTACTCAGGCTTATTTTATGGATTTACAGGATATCGCTAAAGAAGGTGATTCTTCGCTATTGCAAGTTCCTATGAGTATTCAGTATAAACACTCTCCGCTCATGAATTTTATTAAGCAAAAGTATGATCATTTGCGGGGCAAGCTGCGCTCTCCATCTGTTAATTGGCTACGTCCAAAAGGTGGAAATCTGGAGCAGATGAAAAAAGTTGTCCAACAAACCTTGGCTGGTGGTAGTGATTATGTTGAGTTTATGTTGCACTCGTCAGAATTTATGCCAGGTGGAAGTCCTACCTTTAAGGATGAAGAGCAAATTGAACAGCTTTATCAAGATTTGGAAGGGTTATTTGATTTCTTGCGACCATTGGTTAGCGGGATGACATTAGCTGAATATTATCAGTTAAAATTATCAAGGAAATAAATTAGTTATACAGGAACATTGATCCACATATTTATAGTGGATCTTATTTAAATCTCTTGTAGGTAGTTATTCTGTAATATATTGGAATTTTTTAACAATAAAAGTGAAATCATATTCTATGAAGAGTGCTAATTCTATTATACGTAAGTCGATGCCAGTGATAATACTAGTTATTTTTAGTTTTTTAGTTAATCTTTCTTTGGGGTATACTATTAGGCCTATTTATACGTTTACACTGTTTTTTCTTCTTGTTATTTTAAATAAATATAATTTTCTATATCGTTCTATTGTTATTTTTTTATTGATTTTGTCAGCATTATACTTTCCTATGGGATTAATTTATGGGCCTCCATCTTTTAATTCAGTATTATCTTTGTACTATACAAATAAAGGTGAGAGCTTGGAATTTTTGAGTGCAATTCCTGTCTATTATTTTATTTCTAGTATTATTGTTATTATAATAGGTGTGTTATCTCTTAAATTATCAGTAAAAATATCCAATAAAAAATTTATTTGGTTTTCTTATTCATTTGTATTTTTAAGTATATTATCTAATCCTATAAAGATCTATGTTAAAGAAAATCATCTTGATCTATTATCAACACGTTTCCCTCCTATAAGGTTTTTTTGTGAAATTTATTTATCTAATTTAGAAGTAAAACAACAATATAAAGAGCAAAAGGAACTTCTTAGTCTATCAGATGATTGGAAACCATCAATAGGAACAAGTAGATATGATACTTACATTGTAGTTATTGGCGAAAGTGTAAGAAAAGATATGATGAATAGCTATGGTTTTTCTTTGAAAAATACTCCTTTTATGAGTAAAACCAATGGTGTTTTATTTAATAATTATATTTCTACTGCACCTTCAACTGTTTTGTCATTAACAAATAGTTTTTCATTGAGAGAAGATAATAAATTAGAAGTGAATAATAATATAGTGTCTTTAGCAAAAAAAAGTGGATATTATACTTATTGGATTTCAAATCAGGGAATGTTAGGAATATATGATACAGCCATCAGTGCTATTGGTCAGAAAGCAAATAATTATTTTTTTTCTAATAAAGGGGAGTATAATTATATAAAATCATCTGATAATATTTTAATGCCAAGCATTATTAATGCCTTAAATGAAAAGAGAAATAAAAAAATTATTTTTGTTCATTTGATAGGTTCTCATGCTGATCATTGTGAAAGAACTCAGGGAGAATATGATGAATTTTATTTGAATAAAGACATGTCATGTTATATTCAGAGTATAAAAAATACAGATCACTTACTATCTAAGATAGTTGATATTGCAAATAAGGAAAATAAAAAGTGGTCTATGATGTATTTTTCAGATCATGGGGTCTCTTTTTATAATGAAGAATTGAAAGATAAAAAATTGACTCATGGTGATAAATATAAACAAAATTATCAAGTTCCTTTTTTTATTGCATCTTATGATAGCAACGAGAGGAGTTATATTAATTCATTTAGAAGTGGTTTCGATTTTTTATCTATTTTTTCTGAGTGGATCGGTGTTAGAGAGCCAAGAATAAAAAATAATTGTAATTATATGTCTAATGATTATTGTAGTGATGATATTAAAGTAATAGATTTTGATAATAAAATTAAAGATTATAATTCACTGCCAGATGAAGTCATAAATGATTAATTTTATTAAAGATAAAAATTGAAAAACCTGAGACATGATGAAATTTATTGTGATGTCAATAAAAATTAGGGACTTTCAGGAACGATTTATTAGAAAATTTCATTAGAAATGAATCTTTTAAATATCATCGTTTGGCTTCCTTTTTCTCTTTTGTATTGGTCAGATTTGAGGTTTTAAGTTTTATTTTTTTGCCAATGATTGATATGATTGAGAAAGGAAGCCAGCCTATTATGGATAAATTTCTAGTCTTTGATAATATTAATATTTCTAACAGTGTATGATATGTTGTGTAGCTTGGTGAATATCTATGTAGCAGTAGCATCTATATCTGACTAACTTAGTAATTTTTTTATGGATTACGTATCAATAATTTAGGTATTCGCTATCTTTATGCTAGATAAATTGGTTATATATTATGATAGTATTGTTGGTTTTTTGTGAAAAAGAGAGAGTATTGATATTATGTATATGAACAATTGTTTGATTTCAATTATAATACCAGCATTTAATGTTGAAAAGTTTATAATTAATTCTGTCAGTAGTGTTTTAGAGCAAACGCATAAAAACATAGAAATAATCATTATTAATGATGGCTCAACTGATAATACATTAGATATTATAACAAAATTAGCAAGGAAGCATAAAAATATCTTCTTTTTATCTCAAGAAAATAAAGGTATTTCCTCGGCAAGAAATTTAGGGTTAAGTAAAGCCACTGGAGATTATGTTGCATTTTTAGATAGTGATGATTTTATAGAACCTACTTTTATAGAGAGTATGTTGAAAAAAACTACGGAAGATAATAATATTGTCTTTTGTTTGAATAAAACAATTAATAAAAATAACAAAGTTACCTTCTCAAATAATTATACAAATATGGATGATATAGCAATAAATTATATGAATTTTGACTATTTTGATATTTGTTGCATGTTAATAAAACGTAGTTTTCTATTAAATAATAATCTCATTTTTAATGAGAAATTAATAGTTGGTGAAGATGTGTTATTCATTTTAATGTGTATATGTAAAACTGGTTTTTCATGTGTCCCTGAATATCTATATAATTATATTTATAGAGGTGATTCTATAATGAATAAAAAATGGATTTTGAAGGACTATATAAATGAAATTCAAGCGTGGGACACTATTTATTATGAAATGAATATAAATTATCATAAAAAAAATCGCAAGGATTTTATGGGGAAAATAGCTTCAAAAATTTTAAGTCTTAAAATATCTTTTATGTGGAAGCTACTTATTTCTGGAAAAAATCATGAGCTATCAAATTTCATTTCTACTCTTTCATATCCTAACCAAGGTACTTTTCCTTTGAAAAAAAAGGAACTGTTAAGATTGAAGGTAATAATGTCAAGAAATAAAATGGTTTGGTTTTTGATAAGGTTATTTTTTACAAAGAGAAAAAATATAATCCAATAATGATATATAAGGCCTGAATAAACAGGCCCTATATTTAGCTTTTTCCCAGAAATATACCATGAAATTTTTATTTATAGAGTTTATCTTTTATGAGAAATTTAAGGTGTTTAAGATAAATGTTTCCCTAGTCTGATTTTTTCAAAAAAAATCGGATACTATTGTATTGTATGCCATTACTGCTTTCATAGAATAGATAAATAAACGCATCTTTATATCACTGCTGTTGGTTATGGCTTGGAGTGTACACTATATTTTTTATCCAAGAGTGTGTCATTAAATCACCGATCTAGGTATAGGAATATAGTTTACTGAAAAGACTACACTTATGCATACACTGTTTTCCTGAAGGATATTATTAATTATATTAATATATAATATTTATTATAAGATATAAACGGTAAAAAATATTTCTACTGCTTAGAGTAATTTTTGTGTAAAATAGAAATAATAAATTATTTTAATGTGGTAATAGAATTTAATAGGATTAATTATGGTAAAAATAAAATCACTTCTTTTAGGTTGGAAAGAATGCGATTTTGAACGATATAAAGAAGCTCATACTCTTTTAGGTGGAGGGGTATTGACACACCCTAATGTTGTCTCTTTTTTGGCTCAACATATTGAAGATATTCATTTCTTTTTCTATATCAAAGAAAGAGAAAATGCTATTGAAGGGGCCTATTTTTTCGTCAAAAGCAAAAAATTAATAGAGAAAATACAGGATATATATCCGTTACCTTATGATGAAGTAATTTTTCCTATCTCGGCGAATACTAAATTATTTTTACCAATAAAATCAAAAAGATTATCACCTGTTCATAAAAGTAATTTTATTAATGCCAGCTACACTCTTTTCAACAAACGAAAAATCTGTCTGATCAAAGACAGCTTTTCTTACAAAACCCGCCGTAACCGCAGCAACGAGATCAACAAATTCAAGCGAGCGGGAGGAGAAATTCGCCCTTCGAGTGAATTCAGTGCAGAAGAATTGGTGAATATCTATGTTGATCTGTACCAAAAGCGCTGGGATTACAATCACTCGGCTGAACAACGAAAGCATCTGCTTGAAATGTACACAGAGCTTCGTGAGCATATCTTTGGCTATGTGTTATTGATCAATGGCAACCCTTGCGCATACGATTTTGTCTTGCGCGCCGATAGCCCTAAATGGATTTCATTTGATGCGATCAATGGCGGGTATGATCCCGAATATGCTGACCTTAGCGTTGGCAGTATCTTGATGTGGGTTAATACCCAAGAAGCAAAAGCACAGTGTCAGGAAGCAGATAAAACTATGCGTTACTCATTGGGTAATCCTACTTTTGAGTATAAAAATCGCTGGTGCGTTACACTTCCGCTAGGCAAGGTATTATTTTAATACGTTTTGTAACAGCTGCATCACTTCCGGTGGTGCAATGCTTTGCATCGTATTTTCCCCCGATTTCAGGGGAAACTGTGCTTTTCCATAGCCGCCAATTAAACCCGGATCGGTGGGGCCAAACAGAGTGATATTCGGGCGATCAAGGGCGGCAGTGAGATGACTCAGCCCGGTATCAACAGAAACCACGGCTTTTGTGCCTGCCAATACTTGAGCAACTTCAGCCAGTGTTAATTTTGGCAACACATCGACATGAGCAAAACCTTCTGCTAACCGTAATGCCCGTTGGTGTTCATGCTCTGCCCCCCAAGGCAGCCTGATACGTATACCTGTTGGCTGGATCTCTGCAATCAGTTGCCGCCAGTGGTTTTCTGGCCAATGTTTTTCATCACGGGTGGTCGCGTGTAAGAAAACCAGATAGTCACTTTGGTTTTTAATCTGTGAGTTCGGAAAGTGGCAGGCAATGGCATAATCACCTTGCTCTGTGGGTTTTTGATAACCCAGACTATTAGCAAACAATGCACGGATACGCTCTACCGCATGTTGCTGTTTACTGATTGCATGACGGTGATCGTAGAAAAAGCTGGCCAGTGGTTCGCGGATACTTTTTCTGTCATAGCCGTGTTTTGAGCCATGTGCCAAGCGTGTCACCAGAAAGGCACTTTTTAACAGCCCTTGGGCATCAATAATGGCGTCATAATGGTTTTGCCGTAATGTTTCCCTAAACCGCGCCCGCTCTTCACGAATATCTTTTCTAAACCAATTTTTTCGCCAGCGGCGAATAGCAACGGGAATCACATTTTCAACGGCACTGTGCCATGTCGGGATCTGGGCGAATCCTTCTTCCACTACCCAATCAAACTGGATATTGGGAAAGTGCTGTTTTGCATCCGTCAATGCAGGCAGGGTATGTAGCACATCACCCATTGAAGACGTTTTTACCAGTAAAACCCGCATTAATTCTGGTTCTCCGCCTGTAGCCGTTTCTCCAATGAGGTCAAGACCTGCTCTGGTTGAATATCAATGAGGCTTTGATGATAGCCACCCGCACTGTCACCTTTTCTGACTTTATGGTAACCCGTGATCAGGCGGATCACTTCTGCTTTGTTTGATAACGGCGGCGTAAAATCCGGGCTACTTGGGCCGTATAACGCGACGAGAGGACGATTTAAGGCCGCCGCAACGTGCATCAAACCTGAATCGTTGGTGACGATGGCATCACAGGCTGCGATGATATTAACGGCTTGTTCAAGAGAAGTTTGTCCCGCAAGGTTGAGGCAATTTTCACGGGCATCTTCGCTCAACAGTGCTCGAATATCTTCACCGGCCTCGTGATCTTTGGCAGAGCCAAACAGCAAGATCTGATAGCCTTTTTGGGTGATCAATTGTTCGGCAAGGGCAGCGTAATGATAATGTGGCCAGCGTTTTGCCGGGCCGAATTCTGCACCTGGGCAAAAACCAATAATGGGACGATGATCAGCGATATTAAACGCTGCTGTTGATTCTGCAATATCTTCATCACTGACATCTAACTGAGGCCATAACAGCGGTTGGGGAAGATCCTCAGCACCACTCATCATTTTCCCATCATACGCAAGAGCCACATAGCGCTGAACCATGAGAGGAAAGGCGCTCTTATCCAAGACACGGATGTCATTCAGCAGGCCATAGCGCATTTCACCACGCCAGCCTATGCGCAGGGGGATATTGGCGAAAAAAGGCACTAAGGCAGATTTGAACGAGTTGGGAAGCACATAAGCGCGGTCGTATGTACTTTCGCGCAGTGCGATCCCAAGACGACGGCGTTCACCCAGACCGAGAGTACCATGCCCTAACGGCATTGCCTGAGCTTGGTTAACCTCTGGCATTTTTGCCAGTAATGGGCGGCACCATGCAGGTGCCATGACATCAATTTCTGCATTAGGGTACAAAGCCTTTAAGGTTCGGTAGAGGCTTTGTGACATCATCATGTCACCCACCCATGATGGGCCTATCACCAATATCTTCATAGAGGTCGATTAATTATCCTGATTGAGCCATTGCATATATTCAGTGACGCCTTCGGCAACGGTTTTGAATGGTTTGTCATAACCTGCAGCACGAAGTTTCGTCAGGTCAGCTTGAGTAAAACTCTGATAGCGTCCCTTTAATTTTTCTGGGAATTCAATATATTCCACGACAGGGGATTTTTCTGTATGGAACTCGGTAACGGCATCGGCAACAGCTTGGAAAGATTCGGCGCGGCCCGTACCACAATTAAAAATGCCAGAAACGCTGTTTTTCCAGAACCACAGATTCACTGCGGCAACATCACCGACAGAGATGAAATCGCGGCGGAAATGTTCACTACCGGCGAATAATTTCGGATTCTGACCTTGGTGAATTTGATTGTTTAAATGATAGGCGACACTAGCCATGCTGCCTTTATGCCCTTCGCGTGGCCCATAAACATTGAAATAACGGAAGCCACAAATTTGAGACTCCGCCTGTGGCAAAATGTCGCGGATATACTGGTCAAACAGGAACTTGGAGTAGCCATAAACATTGAGAGGTTTTTCATACTGACGCTCTTCAATGAAATTCTCGCTGCGGCCGCCGTAGGTTGCAGCCGAAGAGGCATACAGAAAAGGGATCTGGCGCTCAAGACAGTAATGCAATATATCTTTGGAGTACTGATAATTATTGTCCATCATATACTTGCCATCCCATTCCGTTGTGGATGAGCACGCGCCTTCGTGGAAAATGGCATCAATATCGCCAAAATCATCACCCGCAACGATACTGGCAATGAAATCTTCCTTATCCATATAATCGGTGATATCTAAATCGACCAGATTGACGAATTTTGTGCCGTCTTTCAGATTATCAACAACCAGAATATCCTTATAGCCTTCGTCATTCAGTGCCTTGACGATATTGCTGCCAATAAACCCTGCGCCGCCAGTGACAATAATCATTTGGCCCACCTCTAAATAGTCAGTTCACTTTATCTTTGATGCGTATAATAGCACTTAACATTCCTGACGACAGCAGCTTAAACAGGGGAAAATCCTGAGATCTTGCCGCATATCAGCCTCCAGGCCGTGATCGGCTTTACAAAGTTGATATTATCTTTCTCACTGTGTCGTCACTGGCAGGATCTATAAGTAAAATACACCACGCCTTTCACTTATTCAGGTATTCAGGAGAGAAAAATGTCAGCGTCTTTTTATCAGAAAATGAATGAGCAGTTGGAACAAACCCGTGCGGAAGGGTTATTCAAAAATGAACGTATCATCACTTCTGCGCAAAATGCCGATATTACCGTTGCCGATGGTAGCCAAGTTATTAATTTCTGTGCCAATAATTATTTAGGGTTAGCTAATCACCCTGACCTGATCGCTGCCGCAAAAGCGGGACTGGATAGCCATGGTTTTGGCATGGCGTCTGTTCGTTTTATCTGTGGTACGCAAGACTCCCATAAAGAACTGGAAAATAAAATAGCTGAATTTTTGGGTATGGAAGATGCCATTCTGTACTCTTCATGTTTTGATGCGAACGGCGGCCTGTTCGAAACATTATTCGGGCCGGAAGATGCCATTATTTCAGATTCTCTGAACCATGCTTCGATCATTGATGGCATTCGTTTGTGCAAGGCGAAGCGTTATCGCTATGCCAATAATGATATGCAGGAATTAAGAGCACAGTTGGAAAAAGCAAAAGCAGACGGTGCGGAGAATATCCTGGTGGCAACCGATGGGGTGTTCTCAATGGACGGTGTGATTGCTGACTTGAAATCGGTCTGTGATCTGGCAGATGAATTTGATGCGCTGGTCATGGTTGATGATTCCCACGCCGTTGGGTTTGTTGGCAAAGGTGGACGCGGTACACATGAATACTGTGATGTCATGGGTCGCGTTGACATTATCACTGGCACACTCGGTAAAGCGCTGGGCGGTGCATCTGGCGGTTATACTGCGGCACGCAAAGAAGTTGTTGAATGGCTGCGTCAGCGTTCACGCCCTTATCTGTTCTCCAATTCACTGGCGCCTTCCATTGTCGCAGCCTCCATCAAAGTGTTGGATATGCTGAAACATGGCGACGAATTACGTGACCGTCTGTGGAGAAATGCCAACCTGTTCCGTGAAAAAATGACCGCCGCAGGCTTTACACTGGCTGGTGCAGATCACGCGATCATCCCTGTTATGTTAGGCGATGCGAAACTGGCGCAGGAATTCGCGGCCGAGCTGCTGAAAGAAGGTATCTATGTGATTGGATTCTTCTATCCCGTTGTTCCGAAAGATCAGGCACGTATCCGCACCCAAATCTCTGCTGCCCATACCGAAGAGCAAATCGAACATGCGGTGGCTGCGTTTATCCGTATCGGTAAACAGTTGAATGTTATTGCATAAGGTATCACTATGAAATCATTGTCAAAATTAAAGCCAGAAGAAGGTATTTGGATGGCGGATGTGCCCACACCGGAACTGGGGCACAATGATGTGATGATTAAAATTCGTAAGACCGCCATCTGTGGTACGGATGTGCACATCTATAACTGGGATGACTGGTCTCAGAAAACGATTCCTGTGCCGATGGTGGTAGGGCACGAATATGTCGGTGAAGTCGTCGCGATTGGTCAGGAGGTCAAAGGGTTCAACATCGGTGACCGTGTGTCTGGTGAAGGCCACATCACCTGTGGTCATTGCCGTAACTGCCGAGGTGGGCGTACCCATTTGTGCCGTAATACGACCGGCGTTGGCGTGAACCGTGCGGGTGCATTTGCGGAATATTTGGTTATCCCGGCATTTAATGCCTTCAAAATTCCTGACAATATTCCAGATGAACTCGCCGCTATTTTTGATCCGTTTGGCAATGCTGTTCACACTGCGCTGTCTTTTGATCTGGTCGGGGAAGATGTACTGGTATCTGGTGCCGGCCCGATTGGTATTATGGCGGCGGCGGTGTGTAAGCATGTCGGTGCACGTCATGTCGTAGTTACAGATGTTAATGAATACCGGCTTGATTTGGCGCGTAAAATGGGTGTCACCCGTGCCGTGAATGTCAGTAAGGAAAATTTGACCGATGTCATGAAAGAATTAGGTATGACAGAAGGTTTTGATGTAGGGCTGGAAATGTCAGGCGCGCCACAGGCATTCCGCACCTTATTGAATACCATGAACCACGGTGGGCGCATTGCCCTGTTGGGGATCCCACCTTCAGATATGGCGATAGATTGGAATCAGGTCATCTTTAAGGGGCTGTTTATCAAAGGGATCTATGGCCGTGAAATGTTCGAAACATGGTACAAAATGGCGGCATTGATCCAGTCTGGTTTAGATCTGACCCCGATTATCACTCACCAATTCTCGATTGATGATTTCCAAAAAGGCTTTGATATCATGCGTTCAGGGCAATCTGGCAAAGTGATCCTGAATTGGGATTAACTGACTATCTGGAATAGCCGTTAAAAATCAGCACAGGCGTCTGTCGTTGTACGGGCGCCTGTGTTGCCTTGTACTGTTTTATCTTTTTGCGGAGACTCTGTTTTTCCTGCATGGTGTAGCACTTCTTGTTGTTTTGATGTTTTTCCCAAAAGTTTATTAATGTGCTGACTCAACGTCTCAACAATAGCATTGTGCGTTAATGCGTTGCCTACTCTCTTGAGATAATCCAGTTTGGTTGCAGGTACGGTTTCTGGCTCATGAGGTTTTGCACATTTACGTGCAATCTGGTGATCGTTTTGGCTCGCTGAAGTGGGGTTTAACAGCCTGCTGGGTGTTACCAGTTCAATATCGCCAGGTAAAGTTGCGAGTGCTTGCTGTAAGGCCCGAACCGTGGTTGGGTAAGGGTGCCCAATGGCAATGGCAGAACCTTGCTTACGGGCAAGAGCAATGGCTCGATTGAGTTGATGCCGAGTTTCTGCTTCTGTCTGCACATTATCCAGAAAAACATGACGGCGGAGCACCTGAACGGGCGTTCCCATCGCTGCTTTGGTGACTTGTGTCTTGCCAATGGTCACGCTATCCAGAAAGTAGAGATGGCGGTAAGAAGATAACACTTGCATCACTTTCTCCATGCCATTAAGACTGGATGTCATTGCACTGCCCATATGATTATTCACGCCCGTGGCATGAGGAACTTTCTGTATGGCATCGTGAATAATACGGCCAATTTCTTCTCGGCTCATGGAAGGATGCAGCGTATTTTTCTCCAATGGTTGTTTACTGAGTGGAGCCATTGGCAGATGGATCAAAATCTCCCGGCCTTGTTTATGGGCTTTTTGCGCCATTTCCCGGCCGTGTGGGGAATCTGGCAATATTGCGATAGAAACCGCCGTCGGCATTTGTAATATCTTGTTTTCATGCTGAACACGATAGCCAAAGTCATCAATAACAATGGCCAGACGTGTGGCATGAGCATTCAGGGTAAACAGTAATGATAGGCAAAACAGGAGCATCCAAAATAACAGTGTGAACGGGATAACTCGCCTTATTAACCGAGACTTCACCATTATTTTCTCTTCCCCTATTTTCCTAACCACGGTAATGGGTTAACCGCCCGACCTTGGCGGCGGATCTCAAAATACAGTGAAGGCTGCTGCTGCCCGCCGCTGCTGCCAACCAACGCTATAGGTTGCCCGGCTCGTACCTGTTGCCCAACACTGACCAGCGTCGTTTTGTTATAACCATAAATGCTCATATCTCCTTTGCCGTGTTGCACTACGACAACCAAACCATAGCCTTGGAGCCAGTCTGCCAACAGTACCCGTCCATCTGAAATCGCTTTCACTTCCGTATTGTCTGCTGCGGCAATGACGATCCCTTTCCAGCGCAGCTCACCTTGTATTGCCTCACCAAAACTATGAATGATTCGACCGCGTACTGGCCAGATTGCCTGCCCGGCCGGGCGACCAAGCCCATCCGTTCGAGCCATCAGCGAGCGTTCTTCTTCCGTCGGTTTGTAGCGGGAGCCTTTCTGTTGAGCCTGTTTCTGCTTGGCTGCGACTTGTGCGCGGACGCGTGCGGCTTCACGAGCCTCACGTTCAGCACGGGCTTTGGCTTCTCGCTCTGCTTTGGCAATCTTGTTTCTTAGCTGGGCTTCATTTTGCCGAAGTTCGGTCAGACTTTGTTGATCTTTTTGCAGTGAAGATTCAAGCTCCGTTAACGTTTTTTGCCGTGCAATATGGGCAACTTCCATTTTCTGCTTTTGTTGCTTTTGGCTGCTCAGTATCGTTTTCTGCTCATTTTGTTTTTCCAGTTGCAGCTTTTTTTGCTGGTTAAGCTGCTCGGTCGTTTTTTGCAGTTTGTTGATCGTTTCCTGACGCGCCTGATTCAGATAGCTGTAATAAGCCAGTATCCGTTCTTTGCGTTGAGTTTCCTGGCCATTGAACAGCAGTTCTAACCCTTGGTGATTTCCCTGCCGGAAGGCTGAGTCCAATTGTTTGGCAAGCAGCCGACGCTGTTCTTTTTGTTGCGTTTGCAGGCGTTTGATATTTGCATTCAGTGATGTAATCTCATTGCCCAGTTTATTCAGGTGGGTTTGGGTGCCATGTAGAGAAAGCCCCACTTCTGAGATTGTGCTCTCTTGTTCCTTTAATTGACTCAGTAGATTAGTGCGTTTTTTTTGCTGCTGTTTTACACTTTTCTCTTTCTCGGCAATATCCTGCTGAATATCCTTGAGCTGGTCTTTATTCTCTGAAATCTGATTGGCAAAGGTATCTGTACTGAAAAAGGCAAACAGCAATATACAGAGCAATAAGCTTCTGTTTTGGGGTTGCCATTGATCCTGCTTCTGCCGATGATTACGGCTTTTTAGATCCTTACTATCAGCCATCTTATTGAGTACCTTGCCTAACATATCGTGTCCGATTATTTCATGAGGGGTTGCCTCTGACCAGAGAACAGACTGTTTTTTATCTTTTTAAATAATATAAATTTTAGTTAATTTAGCCCATTTATTGGTGAAAATCCTGTGTCGACTCAGTGTGACATAAAATATTTTGGCGAAGCATGGCAATCAAATGGATATCCGAGGATTTTTACTTTTTCTCGAAACTCTCCGCAAAATCTGCACTGGGTTGGCGCTAATTGGCTGTAATTGACGCAGCACACAGGTATACTCTGCTACCTTAGATATTTGTTATTAACTAACGGGAGTTGTTTCCCCCCATGCTGCAAGAAATCATGCAATTTATTAGCCGGAACACGATCCTGAGCCTTGCCTGGATTGCATTGCTGGTGGCTGTCATTGTCATGACGGCAAAAAGCGTGTTCTCCAAGAGTAAAGAGATCACTCGTGCACAGGCTATCCATTTCATCAATAAGGAAGATGCTATCGTCGTGGATTTACGCTCCCGTGACGATTTCCGCAGAGGGCATATTATTGGTTCCGTTAACCTGACGCCATCTGAGATTAAAGAAAATAATCTGGGTGAGTTTGAAAAGCATAAAAAACAGCTTGTCATTGTGGTTTCAGCGAATGGGCTGGAATCCAGAACGCCGGCTGAGCATCTGATCCGAGCTGGTTTTGAACAGGTTTATTCCCTGAAAGAGGGGATTACTGGGTGGTCAGGTGAAAATCTGCCATTGGCCCGCGGCAAAAAATAACGAACACAGGTGTAAGCGGTATGCTTACACCATCAAGGTTTAATCAGGACGTCTTAACAAGGTAAAAATCATTATGTCAGAACAAAACAACACCGAAATGGCTTTCCAGATCCAGCGTATCTACACGAAAGACGTTTCTTTCGAAGCACCGAAGGCACCTCAGATTTTCCAGCTGGAGTGGCAGCCGGAAGTCAAATTGGATTTGGATACCGCCTCCAATGAATTAGTTCAGGGAGTCTATGAAGTTGTTCTGCGTGTTACCGTCACGGCAGCATTAGGGGAAGAAACGGCGTTCCTGTGTGAAGTTCAGCAGGCGGGTATTTTCTCTATCGACGGTATTGATGGAACCCAACTGGCACATTGTTTAGGCGCTTATTGCCCGAACATTCTGTTCCCATATGCCCGTGAGTGCATCACCAGCCTAGTGGGCCGTGGTACTTTCCCACAACTGAACCTGGCGCCAGTCAACTTTGATGCACTGTTCATGAATTACCTGCAACAGCAGGCTGAACAGTCTGAGCCTAGTGAGACTACTCAGGAAGCCTGATGAATACCGCTTCCATGACAGTCATCGGTGCCGGTTCATACGGCACCGCTTTAGCCATCACACTGGCTCGCAACGGGCATGAAGTCGTGCTCTGGGGGCATAACCCTCAGCATATCCACGCTTTGCAGCAGGCGCGTTGCAATCAGGCATTTTTGCCGGATATTTCTTTCCCTGATAACTTATTGCTTGAAGCAGACCTGAAGAATGCGGTTTCAACCAGCAGTAATATTCTGATCGTGGTTCCCAGCCATGTTTTCGGGGATGTGTTACAGCAGATAAAACCACATTTACAACCGGACTCCCGTATTGTCTGGGCAACGAAAGGCCTTGAAGCCGAAACCGGGCGTTTATTGCAGGATGTGGCACGTGAGATATTAGGTAACGAAATCCCATTGGCGGTGGTATCTGGCCCGACATTCGCCAAAGAACTGGCGGCAGGTTTGCCGACCGCGATTGCTGTATCTGCGACGACACCTGAATTTGGCGAACAACTCCAGCAGCTTTTTCACTGCGGCAAAAGTTTTCGTGTGTACAAAAACCCAGATTTCATTGGCGTGCAGCTTGGCGGCGCAATAAAAAATGTTATTGCAATTGGTGCCGGGATATCTGATGGTATGGGTTTTGGGGCAAATGCTCGCACAGCATTAATCACCCGAGGCTTGGCCGAGATGAGTCGCCTTGGTATCGCATTAGGGGCTGATCCTTCGACATTTATGGGTATGGCCGGATTGGGTGATTTAGTTTTGACCTGTACTGATAACCAATCTCGTAACCGTCGTTTTGGCATGATGCTGGGACAAGGTATCAGCGTTGACGATGCACAACATGAGATCGGGCAAGTTGTTGAAGGCTATCGTAATACCAAAGAAGCTCGGGCATTGGCAGAACGAGCCGGTGTTGAAATGCCGATTACAGAGCAGATCTATCAGATACTATATTGTAATAAGAACGTTATCGAAGCAGCCCAGACATTATTGGGCAGAGCGACAAGAGATGAGGGAGAAAGCCTTAACTCTTGAGTTAGCTAAAATAGCCGTAAGTCCTCGTTCGATGTATCAAGGTGTACCGTGGGAAGTAAGTCCAATTAGGGCGGGAAACAGTCAAATGAGAATGATTGCTATGTCTCGAGAAGAACTGAACGAAGTCTGGCAAAATATAAAAAATGAAGCGAGAGTACTGGCTGATTGTGAACCCATGTTAGCCAGTTTTTTTCACGCGACATTACTCAAGCATGAAAACCTTGGTAGTGCCCTGAGCTATATGCTGGCAAATAAACTGGCAACACCGATTATGCCTGCGATTGCGGTCAGAGAAGTTGTTGAAGATGCCTATCGCAGCGATCCAGAGATGATTGGCTCGGCAGCCCGTGATATCAAAGCTGTTCGCCTGCGCGACCCTGCCGTGGACAAATACTCAACACCGCTACTCTACCTTAAAGGTTTCCATGCATTACAGGCATACCGCATAGCACACTGGCTCTGGAAGCAAGAGCGCCAGGCGTTGGCGATTTACATGCAAAATCAGATATCCGTCTCTTTTGGTGTCGATATTCACCCAGCCGCGAAAATTGGCTGCGGTATCATGCTCGACCACGCAACCGGTATTGTGATTGGTGAAACCGCAGTTGTTGAGAATGATGTCTCCATTCTGCAATCCGTCACACTTGGCGGTACAGGTAAGGCGGGCGGGGATCGTCATCCGAAAGTGCGTGAAGGGGTGATGATTGGTGCTGGCTCTAAGATCCTCGGCAATATTGAAATTGGCCGTGGCGCAAAAATTGGGGCGGGTTCTGTTGTCTTACGTCCTGTTCCGCCTCATACCACCGTGGCGGGCGTACCGGCGCGGATTGTGGGTAAACCAGAAAGTGACAAACCATCACTGGATATGAACCAGCATTTTAATGGTATCAGTAATGGGTTTGAGTATGGGGATGGGATTTGAGATCCGATCGCTGTTTGTAATAAAGAATTAAGGCCATTCAGCGTGATACAAGCGCTGAATGGCCTAATATTAATCCCGCAATAACGCCCCTGAATATCCCAACTGCCGCCATGCTTCAAAAACCACCACAGCCACAGAATTGGAAAGATTCATACTGCGACTATCTGATAGCATAGGGATCCTGATCTTCTGCTCTGTTGGCATATTATCTAACACATAAGCGGGTAACCCACGGGTTTCTGGGCCAAACATCAGGTAATCACCATCCCGATAGCTGACATTACTGTGCGCTGGCGTGCCTTTTGTGGTTAAGGCAAACAACCGCACCCCAGTAGGGGATTGTGAGTTCACCGGACTTAAACCTTCACTTTCCAAGAAAGCATGGAAATCATGGTGTTGTTTAATGTTGGCGAACTCGTGGTAATCCAACCCTGCGCGACGCAGGCGTTTGTCATCCCACGTGAAACCCAAGGGTTGGATTAAGTGAAGCTGGCAGCCCGTGTTGGCACAAAGGCGAATGATGTTTCCCGTGTTAGGCGGGATTTCTGGTTCGAATAAGACGATGTTTAGCATGTTTTAATCAGATAGTTACAGATATAGTTGTAATTTTCTACAGTATCCATTTCAGCGGCGTGTGTTTTTTCTACCAAGTGGATACTAACTTCTATTTTATCTAGCAGAGCGATTGGTATATTATCCCAATAAAGTTTACTATTTTCTAATGTCTCATTATCTAGATACTTAGGAAGTTCTTTTTTTATAATATCACATGCAAATGTATTCCAGTAAGATATGCCAAGAAGAGAAGGAGCATTAATATTACTGATTTGCATGCTTTCAGTTATTCCATTTTTGTTTAACATAGGTACCCATTCTTTATCAATGCTTTCTGGCCGTTCAATGACATAATAAGAACTTCTGTCTAATGGGAAGAAAATATTGTCTAATAATACTACATCAGCATCTATTACTATGGAATTATTAAAAAATTCAGAGACTAAATTAAAAGAGTATATACTGTTGTAATCTACATAATGTGAGTTATAAATTTAGAGCCTATCCCAATAGGATTATATTCCAGACAATTAAACTACAAGCCAAATGAAGCATGGCTTCATAATTTTCAACCCGTTTTTCCCAACGGACCAGAATACGACGAAAACGATTAAGCCAACTGTGTGTCCTTTCAACAACCCAACGATTCACTTTAAAATCATCTTGTTCGGCCAGCGCATCTTGTTCTTCTTTTCTTGATTGTATGCAGGGGACGTATCCACGAGTTTTTAATTCTTTTTCCAGCCATTCCGCCTCATAAGCTTTATCCAGATGGAGTTGGGTGCCATAACCCCGGCGTCCTGTCTGTAAACCGTCCAGGGTGGCTATAACAAGTCTGATATCATGAATATTAGCGGGCGCAACGGCAATCGCTAATGGCAAGCCCTGTCCATCCGTGAGCAAACTTCGCTTTACGCCTTGTTTTCCCCGGTCTGTTGGGTTGCGGCCTGTTTTTTTGAGCCGGCCAGGGGCGCTTTAGTCAAACAGCCATCCAGTGCCAATTTGCCCCAGTCGATAGCCCCTATTTTTTCACTGGCGAGTAAGCCATTTTGCCAGAGTCGCTCAAAGACGCCTGCCGCCACCCATTCCTGAAAACGGCGGTGGGCACTGCTTGAAGAACAAATCCCTGTAGCATTGAGGGCATTCCACTGGCATCCGGTTCGTCACACAAAAAAGATAGCATTCATAGCGGCCCGATTATCGACACGGCGACGATGGCAGCCCAAAGGGTGATGGGTTTTATGTGGAGGGAGCAAGGGTTCAATTTTCTGCCAGAGTTCATCAGAAATGAACCATTGGGCTATTGATTTCTTATTCATGAAAAAATCCCCTAAATGTAAAAAAATAGGCTGACTATAATATCAAATACTTCCTATTGGGATACACTCTAAGTTACATTGATGCTTTTCTTTTAGATAATCGAATAAATGAGACATATGCCCAGTCACTATATGTATTTCATTTATTCCAAATTCTTTTAGATACTGTATAGTGCGTTCAATGTTAGGTATGCCATTAATAGGCAGTAATGCTTTATGGTTATTAATGGTCAGTTCTTTGAATCGAGAACCTAAACCTGCAGCTAAAATTATTGCATTCATTTGAGATCTAATCTTAATTTTTTGATATCACGAGGATTAACAGCTGTTAAAAATGAACCTAAAGAAACGCCAACACATGTAAGTAATAAATTTATAGAAATGGGTTCATCTATAATTAGATAGGCGAATATAACTGCCCAGACAGAATAAGTTATATTTAAAGCCATGGCTCGGATAGGGAGGAGTTTTTCTATAGCACGATAGTAAAATAGGTAGGATACTGTGGCAGCTAAAGAAGTTATAAATAGTAAAGTAGATAATTTAACATCTGAGAAAATATATGCTACCCCGGGAAAAGAGTGAATAAATACTATGATAAGGATAAAGTAACCTAATGAGGATGATAATTGCCTTATAAAATAAGCAATATCTGAAGGGATGTTTTTATTCATACCATAAGAACTGATAACTACTTCAGATCCCCAACCTAATGCACATAGAAAAGCAAACAGAAAGCCTATCCATCCAGATACAATTTGAGTTGATGCTGAATAGCCTAATATCATTGTACATACTATTGCTAATAGCAATCCAAACAATCCTATGTAGTGAATTCTATCTTTAAGTATAATAAATGATATTAATGCTCCAACTGCAGGGTATAATGCTGAAATGGTTGCTGTATATCCGATGCCGATATATTTAATTGCTAAAATATAGAAAGACATACCTATCGGGCCACCAAATATAGCAGCTAGCACAATGATTAAATTCTTTTTGTCTTTAAAAATGGAAAATATTTCTTTATGCTTTTTTTTATATACTAGAAAAAATGTCATGTACCCAAATGAAATTAAATCATTCATAAAAGCAATGATTATAGGGATCATGAAATAAGAGGAAAGTGTATGGTTTTTTAGTAATAAAGCCAAGAGTACACCGCTTAACCCCCAAAAAATTCCGGAAAGTAGTCCGTAGAAATTTGCGGGGATGTTATTATTAACTTTCATGATTTATATTATGTTTCACTATAGGTTTATAAATATGATAATAAACTATTTTATTTGCGTTTTAATCTGAGCTATTTATGATAACTACTGAGATAGAATGTTAGCAAATGAATTATATTTTAATATCGGCAATGTTTACATTTTCAATTAAATTAGTATGAAAATATTTGTCTGAAATATATGGTATTTCTATTGTTGTCGTCATGAAACTCACTCCATAATAATTAATTAAAAATTCGGTTTTGTTACTAAGTGAAATGAATTTTATTCAAAAGCTTTTAATTCAATTGGATGAATCAAGTGGGTACATACCAAAGTTTATCGTGTAGAAAAAAATTTTATCTCTTATAGTAGCAAGGAATTTTTTCCAATCAAGACGGAAATTTTCTCTAATGCTGTTAATGTATTATTGGAATGTATATAGTACGGAAAGGTCATATTTATGGTATCTTTGATTTCTTTCTGAGAATTGAAAAATAGATAGAATAGTATAAATACAACTAATTATTTTTTAAATATTTTTTTTGATTTTATTTATAATCATTTTTCATGTCTATGATGATAATGTTAGTGCATATATCTCTTAATTTAATTAAGAGTAATATATGGATTTTTATAATGAGGTATAGATAAATATAGTATATATTTCGGATATATTTGTTGGGAATTTTTTTGATTACGGACAGTGCATATGACTTAGAGTACATAATGTGATTCATTGAAAAGTGTTGAGCACTGTCCTGGTAGAAATAAACTAAGAATATGTATTTATAAATGGTTAAATTCTGTTTGAACGGTATTGGCTATACCTTGCTCAAGTGTTACTGGCGGCACAAATCCTGTCTGAGCTATAGTATCAGACTTAAATTGAGTACGTGCACAGAATTTTTTCACTCGAATGCTACTTATTGGAAATTCTTTTCCTATGATTTTAGATAGCACATCGAAAAAATAACCACCTAAAATTCCAACTGGATATGGTATGCTAATATTGGATTTATTTTTTCCAAGAGCTTTACAAATAACACCTGTTAGTTCGTTCATAGTAAAATCTGGTTTGTCGACATAATTGAAAACGTGGTGTCCTGGCGGGAATGTTGTTGCAAATTTTAAGAAAGCAGCAACATTTTCAACATATGCCATTGATTTTTCATTATTCCCTGAACCTATCATTAAGAAACGTCCAGAGGCTATCTGTTTAAATAAATTATAAACATTACCTCTATTATTTTCACCAAAAACAACTGTTGGTCGAATAGTCACTAATGTTCTATCTGATTTCTTTCCTTGCCAAGAATTATATGTATGTTCAGCTTCTAGTTTTGACTTGCCGTAATCATTGAAGGCATTGAAATCACCATTTTCATCAGTTTCTTTTTCTACAAAGCCATAAACTGCGACAGAAGAGGTAAAAATAATGTATTTTATATTTAATTTTTCGGCTGCTTTACAGACGTTTTTTGCACCTTCAACATTTACATCATAGTACAGTTTTATTGGACTAACATTATCTTTATGTTCTGCTGCCAGATTAATTATAATAGAGGTATTTTCTAAAGATTTTAATAGAGTTTCTGGTTTAGTGACATCACCATACTCCCAATTATCAGGAAAAACTTCACTTTTATTTTTGTCTATAATTTTAAATGGAATATTCTCTTTTTTCAATTGCATGGAGAGACGAGTTCCGATGAATCCTGAACCACCTATTATTTTGATCATTTTACATCCTTACTTAGAGGGAAAGCTAATTTATTTACAGATTTTCATAATATGATGATATAAGTATAATAAAAAGTGCTTATATTATGGATAGTGATATTTTAAATATATAAAAATGATATGGTTACTGAAGACCTTATAGAGGAGGATTTTTCAGTGAAAATGTTATTTTCTTCTAAATACTTTCTTTATTAGATCTTGTGATATTTGTTCTTTTGTAATATATAAAATAATTATATAGATTATAGATGTATACACTATACTTATTAGTGTAAAAATATAAACCCCATCAATGTAATTTCGGAAAAAATTAATGCTAATTATTGGTAGAGAGGCGAAAGTATAAATACAGATACTTTTGTTAAAAATCTTAATTTTAATACCTTCTTTATAATATATATATGCATAGAGAAGTAAACACAGAACAGATAATATCGATATTGTAATGAGTATACTATTTTCAGCTGTTAGATGATTTCTATTATATATCTTTATAAATATGTTTATAAGGCTAAATATTACTAATAGTTTAATGAAGACCTTTTCTTTATTTAAAGCAAATAAAACTTGGCTGCCTAATATTTTTAATAATGAAAATATTATTATATATAAAATAAATATTTTCATTACAGGTGCGGCATTTATATATTCGGATGCCCCAAATATATAAAGAATTTCCTTGGATAAAGATAATCCCCCGAATAATAATGGTATTATTATCATCATTAACGCGGTAAAAATACGTTGTATCAAATTACGAAACTCTTTTGGATCAGAATTTGCGAGTATAGATAATCTGGGTAAAGTTACTTGAGTCAAAGTTGAAGATAATACAACGATTATTAATATTATTTTCTCAACAAGACTATAAAATGCTACTTCTTCTATTGATGAATATGCTCCTAGCATTATTTTATCAAAACTGAAGAAGAAAAACCCAATGTCAATAATAAATAATGTCGAGAGTACCTTTTTAAAGTGTTTTTTCAGTAAGCTAGTCTTAATAAGACTTATAGAGAAGGAAATATTTTTTTTATATAATAAAATATAAAAAAATGATATAAAAGCGTTAGTTGCATCAAATAATATATTTAACCAAACATATATTATATAGTCTTCTTTAGCATTTACTAACAAATACATTAAAATTAAAGATATTGCTCTACATAACATCGTTTTTAATGATATGAATTTATATTCTTCATAAGCTTCATTAACCCACTCTATATCAAAAGCTAAAAGTAATAGTTTAAATACAAGGATAATAGATATGACATGGATTTTTTGATCTGATATAAAGAAGAAAATTATAAATAAATAAATTACTAAAGAAAATAAAACAGTAAATATATTTATTAAATATATATTGGAAAATAATTCAGATGCTTTTTTTTTATCTATTCTTATTTTTCCTAGCTCTCTTATAGAATAATAAGAAAGGCCTAATACAGCTATAGAATTTATATATGCGTAGATGCTTTCGGCATAATTAACAGCACCAATGTTATCTGGTGATAATGTACGATATACGTAAGGTATAACTAGTGCTGGCAGAGTAAATCTGAATAGATTTAATGCCAACTTATATATACCATTGATAGTGATTGATTTTGACATGTTAATTATTTATTGATGATTTTTTTTAAAATACGAAGAGAATTTTTTCCTAATGAATAAATATCTTTATTGATTATTTTTAGATCTGTAATTTCTATATCATTAGCAATATTATATGTGTGCATTGCTATTGTATTTTTTGGTAAGTTGAATTTGGATATTAGTTCTTCATGATATCCGTCTTTAGATAATTGATTTATCCTCATTATATTAACTTTATATCCATATCGACGAGAACAATCTTGTGATACTCTATACAGAGTACCTGTGCTGTCTTTATAAATAGAACCAGCATTACGCGCTAATGAAATATCATGTACAGAAGGAATATTGGAAATGCGCTGAAATGGTAATGTTAATGGATCTTCGCTTGTAAATATAGTTAACTCATCTCCATAGGGGGCTCCACAAACTTTTTCGCTAGTAAATAGGTACCAGATACCTTCTTTCTCAATCAAAATTGTATCAACGGCTTGAATGTTATTAATAAGAGTTCTGACTTTATTCCATTGATATGGAAATTCAATACACTTATAAAGATCAATCGTATTATTTTCTGATGATTCAGGGATCATATATAATTCATCATTGATTTTAAATATATATGGAAATGATAAATGGTAATTCTTATCAATAATTGTCTTAACATTTATCAACTTGTTTTCTTTCGTATCTAACTCACCAACAGAGATATATCCACGATTGATGTCATAATTTAATGCTTCATAAAAAACATAATATTTATTATTATTATAATAAATAAAAGGATCTGCCATTAACTCATTTTTTTTGTATTTGATACGAGTCCAATGTTCATCACCGTTTCTGCGATATGCAATGATCCATTGATTTGGCATAAATAATTTTATGATTACGTTTTTTACTATCAAAAATAAAAAGTATAGAATAAATTCTATGAATAGTGTTCTTTTAGAATTAATAATATGAACTTCTTGGTTGAATCTTTTTTCGAATAAAGATATTTTTTCGTTAATAATTTTTTTATTTTTTGAAAATGAAACTCTATTGGGTAGTAAGGATGATTCAATGACTCGGCCATCAGAAAATAAAAACGTTAATGTCAACTTGTCATAAAATAGACATGAATTTACAACCTCATAATCAATAGATTTACCACTACCAATTTTTACACTAATCAAAATATCCCCCTAATAAATTTTGCTTTATTCTTAAATAAATTTAAAGACGAATTTGTTTTTTTCTTAAGAGAGAATATATCTTCGAAAGTATTGATGAGGGTATCAACCGTATAAAAGCTCTAATAGAAAAATATATTATTGTACTGTACTTATTTTCTATATTTAATTTCAATAATTTTATTAGCATTTTAATTTCTGATCTAAAATAAATTAGTCCTCTTCTTCTTTTGAGCATATTTTTCCCTGTGCGTGCTAATACAAGTACTTTGTCTAAATTTTCTAATTTAAAACCTTTTACATATAACCGAACCCAAAGATAATAATCTTCCATGTAGGTTAAATGCTGATACCCACCAACACTAAGGATGTGTTCTTTCCTAAAACAACTTGTCATGTGATTTATAGGATTACGTTTGTTTATGGTTGAATTGATTTCATCGCCGATTGGTACACATCTGTACCCTTTGATATCTGAAGGATCTTTATCAAATTCGGCAATATGACACCCGCAAACAGTTATGTTAGGGTTGTTTTTCATATATGTATATTGGATTTCAAATCTATCAGGTTTATTTATATCGTCAGTATCAACTCTTATAATTAAGTCGTTGGTGCATGAATTTAAACCTGCATTTAATGCTATACCTAAACCTTGGTTTTTTTCTAAGATAACATCTTTTATTGGTAATTTTTTTCTCCACTTTTCAATTATTTGATATAATTCTTGATTTAATTTACCATCTTGTACAATTACGACTTCATTTGATTTATAAGTTTGTTCGTAAACACTGTGAAGTGCGTGATCAAAGAATGATGGTTGTTCTTTATTATAGATAGACATTAATACTGAAAAATTATGCACTTATATACCTTTTTCATATTCATTTTTTTCAACTAAAGTTAATCTAGTCAAAGGATTTTAATTTATTTTTAAATTCGTGAAACTTTTTATTATAATCAGATATAATATTGGTATCGTATTTATCAGGGTGTTGATGATACCAGTTTACCCAAACTCTGCATTGGAACATTACGAGAATACTTATAAATTTTAGATCGAATTCTGCAGGGTTTAAATCAGAAAAATCGATGATGCCATTGACAATGCACGAAGCAATATCCATTTCAAAAGGGGCTAGGTCAGCATATTCCCAGTCAATAAATCTAATGCCATTTTCTGTTTTTATAATATTTTCTCGTACAAGGTCGTTATGTGACCAGCACCATTTCCGCTCTTTTTCAAAAATAAAATCATAGAAATTATATTCTTTTAAAAATGTTTCTTTTTTATTATCAATATATTTCATTAGACTAGGAAAAGGAATTGTAACTTCTTTTTTTATTTTAGAAGCTGGTATGAAATTTTTATAGGTTTTCTTTTTTTCTTTAAAATATTCAATGAGCTCTTTACTTGCTATATATCCAACTATACCTTCTATATATTCATATAATGCAAAGGTTCCGCCTAGGATGATACAATCATGCCTTAATGAAAATGATTCAACACTTGATGATTGTAAATATTTAAGCACATATTTTTTGTTAGAATTTTGTGATGATACTTTCCAAGTCATATTTGAAATACCACCATGTAGTGGTTCAACGATAAAATCATTACCAATAATATCATTTAATTTTGATATACATGAAGTTGTAGATTCAATAGGGTCTCTACCTATAAACTTCATGATTGAAATGTCTTTACCTCCTTTATAGTAATCAATTTCACCTGCATCATCTTCACCTTGAACATGTAAAGTAATACCAAAAAAATCATAAAATTGTCTATTAGTAAAAAGAGGAGCTGTAATTACTTTATCAACAAAATCTAAAGACTTGATCATTTTTACTCTTTGTTCATAGGGGATAACAGGTTTTCTTTTATAAGCTTGAGTGTCTTCATCTGTGGCTATCCCTACAATTAAAATAGCATTGTCATCTCCTTGAGCTTTAGCTGATTTTAACGCCCTAACATGACTTGCATGTAATATATCAAAAACACCGGATGTATAGATAACATTTTTCATAATTATTATAACTTTAATTTGTTCTCTGGAAAATTATAACAAAACTCGGGGAGCTCTTTTTCAATGATATTTACTTCTACATTATATTCGGGATGTTTATATTTTATATTTGTATTATTTATTGATATTGTTGGATCAAAATATTTGTACTTATAGCTATGTTCTTTATTTTCAATACCACAAAAATCACATATTTTTTGTACTGTTTCAGTGTATTTGTATATAAAGTCTTCAAAAGATAGTCTAATAACTTTTCTTTTGTCTTCTTGATCGAATTTCTGATGTTCTCTAAGAATTTTGAACCAACGAATGTAATTATGAATATCCCCAGTAGGGATCCATTTTTCATTCCATCGACATTTATTTAAAAGATATAAATCACGTGGATCTCTATCGATAATGATGACTTTTAAATCATCAAAATATTTCAAATAATGATTGGTGTCATTAGGAGGGATAAGCTGATCAAATACTACATACTCTTTTGAATCATAGTTTGATGAGTTGATCAATTTTCTTAAATAATTACGAGTTTCTGAATAAAAACTTTCCCTTGGATAAGAATAATACATTTTTTTATTAAAAAGTTTCCCATAAATTTCAGCTCCCCCTTCTTTCGTACCTAAAAATTTTTTTTGATAAAGTCTTTCAAGGTAGTATATAAATTTTTTAAGTGGGTTATCATCAATAATATCTTGATGCCAGAATCCATCCCATTCTACATCAATGATATTTTTTATATATTCGTCTGTAATCTCTTTGAATTTATTATTGAAAAAGCGTTCATATGGATAAATATTACTTTTACTTAGAAATTCTGTGTATCTTATATAATTATTAATATGATAGCTTGTAGTCAGACGATTATTGTTTTGAACAATGCCATAATCTAAATCTCTTACTCCATGGGGATCTTGTAGAAATCTAAATTCAAATTCTCCAAATGAATAAATGTTAGAAAATTCTTTTAATAAATCTGAAACAACACTTGAACCTGTACCGCCATAACCAGTACATGTAATTATTTTGGGCTCTGACATTTATTTATTTGCTCCAGATATTGCCTTCACTATATTAAAAACATTATGGACTGATTGCTCTAACTCTTGTAGTTTTTGAGGAGTAATAACTGACAGTTCATTTTTTATTTTAGTTGTTGAAACGTTTTCAGTTCTTTTTAAATAAATAATTTCGCAAATATCCTGTAAATCATCAAAATGGCCAGACCAGTCATCACCCATCCCCAGTATGTCTACTTTATTATTGATTATATCTTCTCTCTTTTGCTCCCATGTATTTTCAGGAAGAACCATATCAACATATTTACAAGATTCAACAATTTCTTTTCGTTCTTCATAAGAAAAAAAAGACCTTTTTCCTTTGAGCTGATTAAAGTTATCGGTAGAAATCACAACTATCAAATAATCACCGAGTGATTTTAATCTTTTTAAAAGGCGGATGTGGCCTACATGCAAAAGATCGAACGTCCCGTACGTTATAATTTTTTTCATCGCTTTTCCTTATGGAGTGATATTTCCTAAGAATTGGTCTGTAAACCATGGTCTATTTAGTAAGTAATAAAGATATAACATTGTATAGCTTGCAAATAGTATACTGAACGCTAATTTTTGTTTTATACATGTGGATATGTACATGTAAAATATTGGAATCATGTATTGTAATATGATGTAATATCTTATAGCCATTTCTCTGTTGAAAGATAGAAAAATAGAAAATGATAATATTAAGCCATATAGTTTTAATAGATTTTTATACGATTTATTTTTGATTTGTCTTTTTAAGAAATATAAAAATATAAAAAAGTGCAAAGAGTATAGCAAAATATGAGCATATATTGTTGATATTGCGCGACGATCATTAAAATATAAATGTCTTTCGAGTGTCCTTTGGACTATATAATAATCACCATATTTATTTATTATGGTTTGACCTATGTCACCAAAAAATAGTGATAATGAAACAATGTAAATAATAAATATTACTTTGAGATTTATACATCTAGATAAAAATAGTAAGGATAGTAATATAGCATTTGAGTTATGAACAAAAATAGATGATATAATTAAAATGCATGAGCATAAATCTATTTTTCCTTTTTTAAAATAAAATCCTAAACCTAATAAGAAAAATGAAAAGCCAAGAGCCTGCCTGAAATAATTAATTGTTCCTGTTAGCATTCCTTGACTAAATAGGACAGCCCATATAAATATAACTATATAACATTTTATATTTTTCCCAAAAATTATATAGGCGAGGTATATATTTATTCCATAAATTATGGATAAAATCATTAAATAAATTGTTGGGTTGTCAGTAAATAATTTTATTAAATACGTTATTGCCGTAAATAATAGCTCAAAATCCCAATTTTTATATAGGAAGTTTTCTACATATGCTTTAGTATCGGAACCAACTGAATAATCTCGTAATCCAAATAATATTACATATATAATTACTAAAAATAATGCAACAGAGTTTGAGAAAGCCTTATTTTTTAAACTCGCAGTAAAAATCGTTATTAATAATGAAATTAAAGATAAACCCAATAGAAAAGTTGAGTTGTATTCAGATATCATCTAAAAATCTTCTCCCAATTTTTAGCTATATATGCAATTTCAAAGTATTTCATTTCTGAATAGGACTGAGCTATTAACTTGTTTCTTAATTTTTCGTCTTTAATCAGAAGCTCTACTTTATCTGCTAGATCTCTTATATCCCCTATATCGACCAATATTCCATTAATCATATTATTAATTAGCTTCTTTCCACCATTTGTTTTGGTTGAAATGACTGCACATCCTTGTGATTTTGCTTCTATTATGCTTAGTGGTAATCCTTCAAATAAAGATGGTAGCACACTTATTGTTGTTTGTCTGAAGTAGTGAACTACATTATTTGTTGATTTATGAAAATAGATATTTTTCAGTCCTAGTTTTTTTGCTAATAAAATAAATTCTTTTTTATCTGCGCCATCACCAATAATTTCTAATTTCCAATCATGATGTTTGGATTCGATTAATTCCCATGCTTTAATTAAATTATCGACTCCTTTCTCTTTGGTTATTCTTCCTATATAAGTTACGGCTTTACCATATTCATCTTTTTTTCTTATATGTGTTGGAATAGAACATGGATTTGATATGAAAGTTATTTTCTCATCTTTTACGGCATCTGGAGTAACAGTTGTATTTTTGAAGAGACATACTACATCGTCAAATACATCAAAGATCATTTTTACTCGATGTTTAGTCGTTTTTCTAGACATGTAAAATGTTTCGAATTCATTATTTCCACCATGAGAAAAATAGATGAGTTTAATGTCTTTAAAAAAGCCTAGTCTTCTCCAAATATAGATAGGCTCTATATAAGCAGATTTATTAACAATCAAATAGGAGTTTTTGGCTTCGTTTAGAATAGGAATGATAAGAAATAGATTTATTGGTAAGGCTAATATTTTATATTTAAAAATATATTTTTTTATTTTGAATGATATTGTCTTATTTAGAGGAAAATATGGATTTCCAGAAACAACTGACAAAATTGTACATTTAAATCCTATTGTTGAAAAGTAGTTAGCCCATGAGCTAATTACTCTGACTACACCGCCTGCGCCAACCATACTTTCCGTTAGGAATACTATTTTTTTAGTCATATTTTTGTGTCTTTATTCAAATTTTTGATTATAAACTCATGTATTCTTTGGCAGTTTCCATGTTTGACAGTATTAAAAGAGTCATTAACATTATTTCTTTCTAATCTAAAATAATCCTTTTCAGATAATAATTTGGAGATTTCAAAAATAAATTCATTTTGGTTAGTTGGTTTTGGTCCTGGTGTGACAGATTGATAATCAAAATTTAAACCTACATTTTTTTCGTATAATTTTAAATCATAGGGTAAAAATAAAATAGGTTTATTTAATATTAAGAAATCGAAGTATATACTTGAATAGTCTGTTATTAAAAGATCAAATTCTCCAATAACTTCCATAATTTCATTACAAGTATTTGAGGAAAAATCTTTAATCCATTTAGAATTTTTTATTTCCGTTTTTTGTAGATGATGTGGTCTTAAACAGAGTAATATTTTATTTTTTTCTAAATATTTTTCTAATTCATTTTGTTTAAAATTTTGGAAAGGAAAAAATTTTGTGTCTTCGCCAACCCAGTCATCACCATAAATCCCAGCTCTCCAAGTTGGAGCATATAAAATAACTTTTTTATATTCAGGTAAGTCTGAAATATAGTCACTAATAGAGTTATTTTTTTCGAATAGTGCATCATTCCTTGGTTGCCCCAGAGATTTTATTTTATCTTTGTTTATTAGAAAGCTTTTTGAATAAATTGATGATAAATTTGGACTAGTTGAGGAAAATAAAGTATAGTGCTTTGCAAACATTTTCAAAGTAAGAAAAATTCTTAATTTTGATAATCCTGAATATCCCATTATTCCTATTTTCTTAAGTGGAATACCGTGCCATAAATTAATTAAAATTCTATTCTTATGTCCAAATGGTGTCTTAAGAGGGAATCCTCCATCAGTAATCCATATTTTTGCACTTGATATTTGTATTATATCTCTTATTTTTTTAGTTGTTATGAATTTATTACCGTATTTCTTTGTAAGACCTTCTCTTAATTTATCATTGTTTATTATGTATTTTACATCTAAAACATTTTCTTTTAATGTGTATTCGAATAATGCTTTAGTATTGAATTTGAAATTATTTTTATCAAATGTAAAAATTGCCAATTCTTTTTTAGGTCTGAATAATAGAGGGAAAGTGAAACAAAATAGATAATTAAATATTTTTTTCATTTTTAACACTTATCTTTATTTAGTTGGTCAAGATACTATCTTTAACTAGATCGTATTATAATTTGTTGAATTTTCTTGATTAAATTTAATTTCTACTCTCGAAGTATCTGAAGTAACTCTATCTAAATTGGTAAATAATGAGTTATCATATAGACCTTGCTAATTAAATTTTATTCTAATGTGTATTACATTAGTAGATTATATTTTAATATAAATTTGCGTAATTAATAATAAATCTCCAGAAAATATAAAGCTACCGCACTAGGTTACGGCTCCCAGAGTGCCCATTGTGCTTTAGGGTTTTTGTATTTGCTTGATATTATTAAATTTTTACCTTAACAAAAATTATAATACAGACTATTTGTGTTAAGCAGCGACGAGGTTAGACCTTCGCTGCTTCGAGGTCAAGTACAATAGTTTTTTTTCTTTAACTATTACAAACCGTAACTAACTAAATTTTAAGACGAAAGCAGTCTATCTCCCTTGCAACGGCAACCAAATTATCAGCCGTAACCCACCTAAAGGACTATCTTCTGCTTTCACCCATCCTCGGTGCTGGCTCACTGCCGTTTCAACAATCGCCAGCCCCAATCCTGTTCCACCCGATTCTCTATCTCTCGCTTCATCTGTCCGATAAAACGGGCGGAAGATTTGTTCACGGTCTTCAGGGCTGACACCTGGGCCATCATCGTCAACCGTAATTGTCACTCCATGGTTATCCGCCTTAAACGCAACGGCGATATGACTGCTAGAATAACGCAGGGCATTACGGACGATGTTTTCCAATGCACTGCCAAGTACTGCCGGATTACAGTAGATAACCCAAGAACCGGGAGGGGAGACGATATCCAGCGTTTTGTTCATCTGCTCGACTTCGAATTTAGCATTCTCCAGGATATCGTGCCATATATCGTTGGCTTTGATATTTTCACGCAGCAGTTCATTCTTATGCTGATTGCGGGAAAGTACCAGAAGATCATTGATCATCTCATCTAATCGTTGAGTTTCTGTTTCAATACGTTGCAGCTCTTTGCTCTCACCATGACGTCGGCGTAGCAGGGCGCTTGCCAATTGCAGGCGAGTCAGTGGTGTGCGCAGTTCATGAGAAATATCGGAAATCAGCCGTTGTTGGGCTGTCACCATTCTGTCCAGCGCGTTGATCATCTGGTTGAAGCTGCTGCCAGCGGCTAAAAATTCTTGTGGGCCTGATTCCAGTTCAGGATGTGGCCGTAAATTGCCTTTCGCAACCTGATCTGCCGCATTTTTTAATTTACGAGCAGGTTTGGCTAAACTCCATGCCAGCCATAATAGTAATGGCGCACTGATTAACATGGTTGCAGCAGGTAATAAAAGGGGTCGGTCAAACATTAAGTTAATAAAGTCAGACTGGGGGCTACCTGCGGGTCTAATGAGGTAAAGCTGGTAGTGATCTTCACCATCGCGGATAGAAAAAGGCCCGAGTATTTCAGAGCGACCATATTTTTTCTTCTTGGGATGATCTGCATTATTGGATTGACCAATGAAGTTACGGACAACCTGCTTTTCACTGGTCTGGATATCAACGATACGCCCTTCACTGGTAACGAGCAGTAAAAGTTGCCCCGGCGGCGTCCATTTTGCAATTGCGCGATCCAGTCGTAGCCACCAAAACAGTTCATTGGCAGGGTAGCGGGTTAACTCTTTTTCTATCTGTTTCGCGAGTATGGTGCCCTGTTGATATTCACTGTCCAGCAGCGGTGTCAATTGCCGTGAATCCAGTTTTGGTGCCATCAAGGCCACCATCAGGACGAGCGCCAGTGTAAGCCAGAAAATCGCAAAAATACGGGCTGTCAAACTATTGATCATTTTGCAGAGACCATTAAGTATCCACGACCACGCAATGTCTTAAACCAGGGCAATTCGTCAGTCCGGTTCGGCAATTTACGGCGCAGGTTGGAAATATGCATATCAATGGCTCTATCAAAGGGAGTTAACCGTTTTCCCAAGACTTCCTGACTCAAGTGTTCGCGGGAAACGACTTGTCCCAAATGTTGCGCTAATAAATAAAGTAGGGTGAATTCTGTTCCGGTAAGATCCAAAATCGTACCGTCAAAGCTGGCTTCCTGCCGCCCAGGGTTGAGCTGTAGTTTATCGACTTCGAGTACAGGTGTTCCACTATCAGCCTGTTGTTCACTCCAGTTGGAACGGCGCAGGATCGCACGTATACGAGCCACCAGTTCACGATCATTGAACGGCTTAGGGAGATAATCATCAGCACCCAGTTCTAACCCCAGAACACGGTCTAAATCGCTTCCACGGGCCGTTAGCATAATAACGGGGGTCTGATGGTCTTGCCGTAGCTCTTTTAGCGTCTCAATGCCGTTTTTACGTGGCATCATGATATCCAGTAGTAGCAGATCGATTGAAGAATCGATATATTGTAATGCCTGTTCGCCATCATGAGCGAGCACAACAGTGAATCCTTCCATCTCGAGCAGTTCTTTTAATAGCGATGTCAGTTCACGGTCATCATCAACTAATAAGATTTTATGCATGTTTTCTTCCTCCGAGAGCAAAATACGATAACAAACTTTGCTATTCCATAACTTTACGTTCTTTTACATGCTCTGACGCTAGTTTGCAGCAGCAGGGTTATAGTGATCCGCACTGACATCGAATAGTACTGTTCGAGGAAGCGAGGAATTATTTGATGCGTAACATAGCAATCTTGGCTTTAGCGTCAATGTTTGTTCTTGGAGCAACCGATGCTTTAGCTAAAACTGCTGGTACTGATAATGTTACTGCTGATGACTTCTCACAATACTGTATGCCATATGGTAATAAGAATAACGTTAGTTATTGCCTGAATGATGAACGTAACTATAACTATAGTTGTATCTTCGCTGGAATCACCTTAACAGAACAACAACGCCAGCAGATATGGGATTTAGTGAAAAAGCAACGCTTGCATGAGAAACCCGTGGCAGATATTAGAGCTGAACGTCGGAAGATGTATAGCCTTTTGAATTCAACGAATTTTGATGAGGCTGCGGTTAGGTCGCAGCTTGAAAAAATAGCGAAAGAAAATGTTGATTTGAGTATAGAGATCGCACGTATTCGCAATCAGATTTATCAATTGTTGACAGCAGAGCAGAAAGTACAACTCCAGAAACGTTATGAAGTGCGTGTTGATCGAGAAATGAACTGATTTCTATTAATACCCTTGACGTAAAGTTGCATCAACAACAGTTTTCCTTGCCATAGACACCATCCCTGTCTTTCAGCCCCCTTGTGGGGCTTTTTTTTTCAATGATTTATAGCTAACATCCCTGTAAAAACAAAAACATAAAAAAGTACGAAAGAGTGAGAAGGTGTGTGAAAGTTTTTGAGTGTGGACGATCGGTGGACGGTTTCCACACTCTAGGCGGTAATGTGTTTCGATAGCCCACAATAAAACGAAAATAATGCTGTCCGTTTTCAATATTAATATTGGCAATATAACAAATATGTTATATTTTTAATTATAACGAATAAGTTATGGGGTCGGTATGTGGGAAGTTATAACGACAGAGTGCTTTGACGAATGGTTTTTGGCTCAGAGTGATGAACTCAGGGAGTCAATTTATGAAGCAATGGGAGTACTGGAAAAGTTTGGCCCGAATCTTGGCAGACCTTATGTTGATACGCTATCTGGCTCAGATTTCCCAAACATGAAGGAATTACGTATTCAACACGCCGGTGATCCGATTAGAGCTTTTTTTGCTTTTGACCCTAAGCGATGTGCAATCGTTTTATGTGCCGGCAATAAAACCGGGATAAATGAAAAGCGGTTTTACAAGGATATGATCCGAAAAGCCGATTTTGAATATCGCCGTCACTTGGACAATCTGGAGAAATAATTATGTCTACTTACAGAAAATTGTTAGCGCAAGAAAGCCCGGAAATGCAGGCGCGCGTTGAAAAACGAGTTGAACAGGCCAGCATCAAGTTGGCTCTTAGTCAGTTACGTGATGAGTTAGACATGTCACAGGCGGAGCTTGCTGCCGCTATGGGTGTTCAACAGCCTTCTATTGCTCGAATGGAAAACACCGACCATGATCCGCGCCTTTCAACGCTCAAGCGCTATGTAGCGGCTTTGGGGGGAGAATTAAGTATTGATGTGACACTTCCAACCGGTAAGCGCGTGGCATTTCATCTATGATTCAGTAGGTCAAAAAGGAAACGTGACGTGAATTATAGAAGGCCCCTCGAAATATGAGGGGCTTTTGCATTATAGAGGTAAGATCAACTATTCGTATGGCCGTGAGTATGAGATGAAATAATAAGGCCAACTTTATCATTTGTTGCCTTACCAACTTCACACAGCAGGTAATGTGGATGACCGAGAGCCGGTCGGGAATTAGCAAAAGTATTAACCGGCTCTCTTTACGGAGATAAAGGTTATATCAGCCAATCCCTTGTGGATGATTTAGCGGAAACAGGAGTGACTTTCATCACCAAAAAGTGCCGTAATATGAAAGCAAAAGTCCTCTCTGCATGGGACAACATGATGTTATTAAAGCGTTTTATCATAAAAAGTGTGCCGCAGGCATACAAACTGGCAGTATAGGGAACGCAGCCAGTATGTAGCATAAGCTCAGGAGGAGATGGTGGCAGGCCCACCGAAGTCCGCTGTCGGAAGCCGGCTTCAAACCCCCTCAAGCGGCTGCCGTAAAGTGCGGTGGTCGTGAGCGTTGAGGTCAAAGCGCGAACAATAGTTCGGCAGGTAGGGTAAATCCCATGATAAGTGGATGGTTGAGCTATTATGGTCAATTTTGTCGTTCAGAGCTGTATAAGGTATTCAGGCAACTCAACAAAGCATCAGTGCGCTGGGCCAGACGAAAGTACAAGGCACTGAGCAGGCATAAAACCCAGGCTTCAAAACTGCTTCAAAGGATTGCAAAGCAGCATCAGGGGTTGTTTGCCCATTGGCGGGCAGGAATGACAGGCACGTTTGCTTGATGGGAGCGGTATGAGTCGAGAGGCTCACGTACCGTTCTGCGAGAGGCTGCGGGGGCAGTTCCCGCGGTCTACTCAACCAGTGTCAGCTGAAAAACATCTCTTAAATAGAACATTCAAGACACCGTAGTGTACTCGGTTTTTTGCTCGAAGTGGTGTCAGGATTAATGGCTTACACTTTTCAGCCGAAAAAACCGAGCCTGAATTTACAGAGTTCTGAACGGGCTCTTCTTAAATGAAGCTGAGGTAACATAAAAAAATACGAAAGGGTTAGAAAGTATTTGAAAGTTTTTGAGTGTGGACGATCGCCACACTCTTCTTTCTTACGCTACTTTAATTCTATCATTAAGAGAATTTAATGTAATTGCATATTGTAGATAGTCTGGGGCAAGGTGAGCATAGGCCATTGTTTGGGTTATGCTGGCGTGACCAAGTATCTGTTGTAATGCAATTATATTCCCTCCGTTCATCATGAAATGACTAGCGAAAGTATGCCTTAGGACATGGGTTGCCTGCCCTTTAGGTAAGTCGGGTTTTACTGTATGCAGGATGAACTAAAATTATGATAGCGTGACATGTCACGTAATTATCACTAAACCCGCTTCCAAGGCGGGTTATTGCTATGTGCTGATGCTAGAATTTATTAGCCCTTGAGCTAAGTTAGCTCTTGCGCTAACTTAGCTCAAGGGCTATTATTTGAGCATCAAGAGGGGATTGCCGTATGTTTGAAATTAAGTTTCATGATGCTTTTAAGGAAGAATTAAAATCACTGCCCGACTCGCTGGAACTGCGCATGGTCGCGTTAATTAAGCGATTAAGAGAAAACCCGACCAGCCTGAGAGAGCCGCATTCAAAACCGATAGAGGGATACAAAGGACTGTTTGAGCTGAGAGCAAAAGCCAAAGATGGAATAGCCAGAAGTTTTTTTTGTTATGCCGCAGGGAAGAAAATCTATCTGTTACGATGCTTTGTGAAAAAAACCAATACCACTCCCCTGAATGAACTCAGGATAGCGATTGCGCGAAGAAATGAACTGACAGAACCATCAAGAGATTAAGAGGAAATATGATGCGTGATGATTTAGATCTCTACATTGAAGAAAGAACAAAAGAAAACCCCCGATTTAAGGCCGCGTTAGCGGAAGAAGAAAAAGAGCTTGAGTTAGCGATTGAAATGCAGAATATACTGGCTGAATGGCGGAAAAATGCCGGGCTGACCAGCGCTCAGGTCGCTGAAAAAATGGGGATCAAACCACCGACTGTATCAAAAATAGAAAGAAATATCGTTAAGGCATCCATCGATACACTCAGTCGTTATGCGCGCGCCTGTGGTGTTAACGATATCAATATATCCTTATAACTGCCTTTCCTTTCTTTCCTAAAAGGCGGTATTAGGGTTGAGGCCGATTATTTTTGGTGACGAGGGGCGCTGGGAAGATCATGCATCTCTATGCGCCTCTTTTGTTTTCAAAATACATATCAAATTACCTGATGAGGAACCGTGGCCAGCTAAGATGCCCGTTGTTGCACGTAAGAGTAATAGCTATCTCGTGTATGCCCGTCATTAGTGTGAGCCGGAAAAATATCAACTCATTAGTATCATGACCCCAAATGCCCATGAACTTGCCAGAACCTCATTTTTATCTGTATTGGTTGATCGCGCAGAAGATTTCCAAAATAACTGAATCCCTATTAATGCCGTCTATTGAGCTGCCTTTCAGCCCCAAAATGTCAGGGGAACCGCTCATGGTCGCATTTTTGGTAGGCTAGGTTCTTATTTTTTATTTTACCGCACTAAATTATAAGGGTAATTCTCTGTTAATGAGGAGATTGCTTATTAGCCCGTATCAATATAGGCTTGGATGAATTTAGCTCTCCTCTGCTTGGGAATAACGTGCCCTCAGCCCGTTGTTATCTTGACCAATCTTGATTATCTTACCTTCTCTTAAGCCGCTAATTAGAAAATCTTATCACTGTTATTACACAGTAAGGGATAAGGATACCCAATATGGCTAATTCTCATAAAATAAGCTTATTAGCAAGATGCATGGGCGCGACGTTATTGGGCCTGTGCCGTGTCTTGACCGGTGTACAAGTACGATGGATTGGCTGTCAGCCATCGACCTCAAGCCGCATTTATTATGCAAATCATACCAGCCATCTTGATGGATTGGTGATCTGGTCTGGGCTTCCGCCCAAACTGCGTTATCAGATTCACCCTGTAGCTGCACGGGATTATTGGGATAAAACTAGGCTGCGTCGCTATCTTATGTATAAGGTATTTCGTGCAGTTTTGATCGAGCGTAAAGGCGAACATACCTCAAAATCGGGGGTTCTTGCACCTTTGGAAGCTATTCTGGCGAAAAAAGAGTCGTTGATTTTCTTTCCAGAAGGTACGCGGGGAGATGGTGAACAACTCAATCCGTTTAAGGGAGGTTTGTATCATCTGGCCCGTCAGTACCCTGACGCTGAAATGATCCCTGTCTATCTGGAAAATTCAAATCGTGTCCTGCCGAAAGGGAAAAGATTATTGGTGCCGATTATTTGTTCGGCAACATTTGGCAAGCCTCTGGATAAATTGGGTGAAAATGAAAGCAAAGTCGCCTTCTTGCAACGTGCCCAGTCTGCACTGGAGGAGTTGATGCGATGACCAAGATTGATAATGACCTGATGCTTCTGCTGGGCGGGATATTTGGGGTATTGATTATCGCCAGTGCGATTGGCGGCATATTGTCGCTTTGGTATTCGGGGGTAAATCGCAGTGCGACTATCGATAACCTGAATGCCAGGATCCGTGGCTGGTGGATGATGTGTATCATCTGTGTGCTGGCTGTTATCGTTGGGTCTGTGGGATCGGTGATCCTGTTTACGGTGATGTCATTTTTTGCCCTGCGTGAATTCATCACATTGACACCGACTCGCCGCGGTGATCATGAGGCTCTTTTCTGGTGTTTCTTTGTCTTTATGCCAATCCAGTATGTCTTGGTTGGGATGCAATGGTACGGCTTATTCTCGGTTTTTATTCCGGTTTACGTTTTTCTGTTTTTGCCTGTTCGTATTGCATTGGTTGGGGATACCACCCGCTTTCTGGAACGAACCGCTAAAATCCAATCGGCAATGCTGATCACGGTGTTTGCCCTGAGCCATGCTCCGGCCTTGTTGATGTTGCATATGCCCGATTATGAAGATCAGAATATCAAGCTATTGCTGTTCCTGATGATTGTCGTGCAGATGTCCGATATTTTGCAGTATGTATTTGGCAAATTATTCGGTAAGCGTCCAATTGTACCGAAATTAAGCCCTAATAAAACGGTTGAAGGATTTATTGGGGGGATTTTGGCCTCTTCGCTGCTAGGGATGTCACTGTATTGGGTGACGCCGTTTTCACCGTGGGAAGCGGGGCTGATGTCGTTGGCTATCACGTTGATGGGCTTTATTGGTGGGTTGTGTATGTCAGCAATCAAGCGTGACAGCGGAGTGAAAGACTTTGGCGGAATTATTGAGGGGCATGGCGGTATGTTGGATAGAATTGATTCGCTTTGTTTTGCTGCCCCTATATTTTTCCATCTAACACGCTATTTTTATACCTGAGACTGAATAACCGAAGGGCGGTAGTCAATGAGTATAAATTATGGGCGATGGGTCAGTGCTGCTGCGCTGTCAGCAACGATACTGGCCAGTGTGTTGCTGGTGGTGAAAATTGTTGCGTGGTGGTTGACGGGGTCGGTAAGCTTATTGGCGGCGCTAGTGGATTCTTTAGTCGATCTGGCCGCTTCTTTGACTAATTTTTTCGCTGTGCGCTATTCGCTCCAGCCTGCCGATAAAGAACATACTTTCGGGCATGGTAAGGCGGAATCGCTGGCGGCGCTTGCCCAAAGTATGTTTATTTCCGGATCGGCTATCTTTCTGTTTTTAACGGGTTTTCAGCATTTGGTCTCCCCCAGTCCATTGGAGCATGCGACGGTGGGTATCTGGGTGATCGTCGTCGCCCTGATTTCAACGATCTGCTTGGTGACGTTCCAGAAATGGGTGATCAATAAAACTCAAAGTCAGGCTATTCGCGCGGATATGTTGCATTACAAGTCCGATCTGTTGATGAATGGGGCGATTCTTCTGGCACTGGTCTTGAGTATGTATGGTTTCCGGCGTGCAGATGCCCTGTTTGCCTTGGGAATCGGGGCTTATATCCTCTATAGTGCGTTACGGATGGGGTATGATGCCGTACAATCTTTGCTTGATCGCGCTTTGCCCGATGAAGAGCGGCAAGAGATTATTGCGATGATCAAGCGCTATCCCGGAATAGCGGGTGGGCATGATTTGCGAACACGTCAATCAGGTCCAACGCGTTTTATTCAGTTCCACCTGGAGATAGATGATCACCTGCCGCTGGTGGAAGCGCATGCTTTGGCCGAGGGGATTGAAAATAAATTGCGGGATAGGTTTCCGGGTGCCAATATTATTATTCACCAAGATCCTTGCTCCGTTGTGCCAGAGGAGTATAAAAACCGTTGGGATTAACGGGGAATTTATTCATAATCAAAAGAGCGTCAGAAAATAAACATAATCTTAATGCAGACTGGGTGTTTTTCCGTATCATAGATGGAGTTGAATCAATTCAGCTAATGAAATGACGATCAGAGTTTCGTAAAACCGCCGTAAATTTTCCCGTTAGGGGATCAGTCAGCAGATTGGTAAATATTACATCTACAAGTCAGAGGTCATCATGATCAACAAGATTAAAAGAATCGGAGTCTTAACGAGTGGCGGTGATGCGCCTGGCATGAACGCCGCTATTCGTGGTGTTGTTCGTGTCGCTTTAACCGAAGGGTTGGAGGTTTACGGCATTTATGATGGCTATCTGGGGCTGTATGAAAACCGCATGAAGAAGCTCGACCGTTTCAGTGTTTCCGACATGATTAACCGTGGTGGGACGTTTCTGGGATCGGCGCGTTTTCCTGAATTCAGGGATGATAAAGTCCGTGAAATTGCCATTGAAAATATGCGTAAAAATGACATTGATGCGCTGGTGGTGATTGGGGGAGACGGTTCTTATTTAGGGGCGAAAAAGCTGACTGAAGCGGGTTTTCCTTGTATTGGTCTGCCCGGCACGATTGACAATGATGTGGCAGGAACGGATTACACTATCGGTTATTTTACGGCGCTGGAAACAGTTGTAGAGGCGATTGACCGTCTGCGCGATACCTCGACTTCCCACAAGCGTATTTCGATTGTGGAAGTGATGGGGCGCTATTGTGGTGATTTGACGTTGTCTGCGGCAATTGCGGGTGGATGCGAATTCATTGTTTTGCCTGAGAATGAAATCCCGTTCGATCGTGAAGAATTGCTGGCGGAAATCAAAGCGGGTATCCAAAAAGGTAAGCGCCATGCCATCGTTGCCATTACTGAGCATGTCTGTAATGTAGATGAACTGGCGAAATACATTGAAGCAGAAACACGTCATGAAACCCGTGCAACAGTACTGGGGCATATTCAACGTGGCGGTGCGCCAGTGGCGTATGACCGCATTCTGGCTTCTCGCATGGGGGCTTATTCTGTCCAGTTGCTGCTGGAAGGTTTTGGTGGCCGTTGCGTGGGTATCCAGAACGAGAAACTTGTTCATCACGACATTATTGATGCGGTGCAAAATATGCAGCGTGTCTTCAAGAAAGATTGGCTGGAAACGGCGAAACAGCTTTACTAAACCTTTCTCGCCTGCAACATACTTTTTCAAGGGCAGCTACATTTTATAGCTGCCCTTTGCTGCACTATATTCCACTTATGCATAAGCAGAAATTTTAAATTATTTCTGCGTCATACTGCTTTCTGTCAGCTTTTATGGCGATACCATAAATAGCTTAGGGGAGCATTTCACCATGGTCACGAGATGGGCAGCAAGAAGGTATGCCGTGTTGACGGCATTATTGATGGTCTTGGCAGGAGGCAGTGCATGGGCAAAAGAGGTACAACTCTTGAATGTTTCCTACGATCCTACCCGTGAATTGTATCAGCAGTATGATCAGGCATTCAGTCAGTATTGGCAGCAAAAAACCGGAGATCACGTAACAGTCCGTCAGTCACACGGGGGTTCGGGTAAGCAGACAACGTCTGTCATCAATGGCCTTCAGGCGGATGTGGTGACATTGGCACTAGCATATGATGTGAATGCGATTGCAGAGCGTGGTCGCATTGCCAAAAATTGGATTGATCGCCTGCCGGAGAATTCCGCGCCTTATACTTCAACCATTGTTTTTCTGGTACGTAAGGGCAATCCCAAACATATCAAGGATTGGTCAGATTTGGTTCGTCCCGGTGTTTCTGTCGTGACACCGAATCCAAAAACGTCTGGTGGTGCGCGTTGGAATTATCTGGCGGCTTGGGGATATGGGTTGGCACAGAATAATCAGGATCAAGGCAAGACTAAAGCCTTTGTTAAGGCGCTTTATAAGAATGTCGAAGTGTTGGATTCTGGCGCCCGTGGTGCAACTAATACCTTTGTGGAACGCGGAATTGGGGATGTGTTGATCGCATGGGAAAACGAAGCGTTATTGGCTACCCATGCACTGGCTCAGGATAAGTTTGAGATTGTTACACCGAGTCTTTCCATTCTGGCAGAGCCAACCGTTGCCGTTGTCGATAAGGTGGTTGATAAACGGGGAACCCGTGAACTGGCAACGGAATACTTGAAATACTTGTATTCTCCTGTCGGACAGGAAATTGCGGCAAAGAATTATTATCGTCCCCGTGATAAAGCCATTGCAGAAAAACATCACGCTGTTTTTCCCGTACTGAAATTGTTCACGATTGATGAAGTATTTGGTGGCTGGGATAAGGCCCAGGAGGTGCATTTTGCCACGGGTGGCATTTTCGATGAAATTATCCGGCGTTAATGTTTAGAAATAACCGCCACTGGATGATATTACGTGGCGGTTTTTATCGGCATTTGCTTTATTGTTAATTGTTTTATCGACAATTAAATCGTGTTATGCCTTTTTCGCTTCGGCAGCGGCTTTCACGATAACGGCGAAAGCATCGGCTTTCAGGGATGCACCACCAACCAGAGCACCATCGATATCTGGCTGGGTGAACAGTTCTGCCGCGTTGCTGGCATTGACGGAGCCGCCGTATTGAATGATGACCTGTTCAGCGATAGCAGTATCTTGCTTCGCGATATGATCACGGATAAATTTATGAACAGCCTGTGCTTGTGCCGGAGTCGCTGATTTACCCGTACCAATTGCCCAGACGGGCTCGTATGCGATAACGGTATCCTTGAAGGCTTCGGCACCCAGTTTGTTCAGAACAGCATCGATTTGGCGTGCGCATACGGCTTCAGTTTGGCCTGCTTCATTTTCCTGTTCGGTTTCACCAATGCACAGAACGGGAATCAGTCCTTGTTCTTTCAGGATGGTGAATTTTTTCGCAATCAGCTCATCGCTTTCTTTATGGTAAGTCCGGCGCTCAGAATGACCGATAATGATATATTTCGCGCCTACATCTTTCAGCATTTCAGCGGATGTTTCGCCGGTGAATGCACCAGAAAGGTTAACGTCAATATCTTGTGCACCCAGAGCGATACGGCTGCCAGACAGTGCATTTTTTGCCAGAGAAACATAAACTGTTGGTGGTGCGATAGCGACGCCACAGCCGTCAACATTGCTCAGTTCTTTACGCAGGCCTGCAATCAGGTCGTTAACCATGTGGGTACTGCCATTTAATTTCCAGTTCCCCATAACTAATGGATGTCGCATGTTTTTCCCTCCAACCAGAAAATAATCAAATTGCGATCTGAATTAACACTCTTTGATGGAATAGCGTTTGTGCCATTCCCTGTAAGCGGAATCCCGACAGTATAAAGATCATCGGTGCGAATAGCTCTGCGCTGCGTCACTAATTTTTGCTCGCGGGTGCGTCAGATAACGATAGCTTAATCGGTTCAATTGCGAAGGTCATTATATTTTCGCTGCTGTTTACGATGACATAACGTATCGCACCGATTTTTTGGCTGAAGAATCGGTGGCTTTGCGCAGCCTGTAAAAGTTTTTCTAATTGTTCGTTGGCTTGTTCTGGGGAAAGCGTGGGCTCGAATTGGCTGATCAGGGCAGTAATATACTGTTTTATCAGTGCGAGATTGTGTTCTTTCTCCGGTTCACTTTGTGGTGGCAGCAGGGTAATTTGCAAACTTTTAATTTTTTCGCTGCCCCGCTCCAGTACTGCCGAAGAATAAATTTTTTCGTTAATTTTGCTGGCAGCCCGAATGAAAGGCAGGGAAATATCTTTACTGATAATCACTTTATATTCATGCAGGGGGATTTCAGGGTATTTTTTGTTGTATTTTTCCCGAAAGACAGGAATGGTTTCCCCGAAAGTGGGGGAATCAGGCAGTAAATACATCAACTGTGAGCGGGTGTCCGGTGTGATAGAAGGCCCACCTGCAAAGGTCGATAATGGCAAACTGATACCAAAAGCGATTAATATTGTCACCAGAAGTTTATTCATGCCTGTTTTCATGTTGTACTCGCTGAGTGTAAATACCGGAAAAACAGCATCCACAATTGGAAAAGAATACATGACATTACAACAATGGGGATTTTCATTCAAAGGCCGAATTGGGCGACGGGAATTCTGGATCGGCATCGGCATCTGCTTCGCCCTGATATTTATGCTTTTGACCTTGCATGGCATGAATGCCTTCCCCATGCATTATGCCGCAGTGGGTATCGCCTTGATCCTGTACCCGACAGCAGCGATTATAGCGAAACGTCTGCATGACCGGAATAAACGTGGTGGGTGGGTGTTACTGCTGGCTTTGGCCTGGGTATTGCTTTCTCTCGATTGGAGCGCAATGGCAGCTATCTGGCAATGGGGGATTGGTCGTTTCATTCCAACGTTGATTTTCGTTATGATTGTGCTGGATTGCGGTGTATTTCGTGGTATGGAAGGGTCAAACCGTTTTGGTGAGATGGCAGAAACGGTTGAGTATATTTCTGCCAGTGAACCTGCCCCAAAACGCTGATTAGTGGGTTAGCGATGCTGTGATTACCAATATTGTTCGCTGGTGATATGCCCTGGTTTACGGCGCAGGTGTTTTGCCATATTGCGTTGTTCTTTCAGAAGCTGTTGGGTGTCCTTGGCCATTTGGGGATTCCCACACAGCATAATGTGACTATTTTCTGCCTGCATCGGTAAACCAACGGCAGCTTCCAGCTCGCCATTTTCAATTAATGCCGGAATTCTGCCCATGAGTGAATCTGGGCATTTTTCACGGCTGACAATGGTCTGGATTCTTAATTTGCCTTGAAACTTTTTCTCTAGTTGTTGCATCATTGGCAAATAACTCAGATCTTGTTCCAGTCTCACGGCGTGAACCAAAACAATATTTTCAAACCGTTCCAGATTATCCCCTTGCTGGAGAATGGAAAGGTAAGGGCCAATCGCTGTACCGGTTGAGAGCATCCACAGGGTTTGGCAATCGGGGATTTCATCAAGGACAAAAAAACCCGCCGCCTGTTCTGTGACGAGGAGTTCCTCCCCATTCTTTAATGCTGCGAGCCGAGGGCTGAGTTTCCCTTCAGGAACGGTGACTAAATAAAATTCCAGACTATTGTCGTCGGGGGAATTGACGTAAGAATAAGCGCGTTGGATACGCTCGCCTTCAATTTCGAGAGCCAATTTTGCGAATTGGCCAGCGGTAAATCTTTCAATCGGTGCATGAACTTTGATGCTGAATAGTGAATCTGTCCAATTGGTTATGTCGGTAACTTTTCCTGTAACCCAGTTTGCCATTACAATTAGCCTCTCTACAAAAAACACTGCATGAATTGATGATTTTTATGACAATTCTACGTGATTGTCGGGAATAGACTTATCGATTACGTGTTACAGTTTGATTGTCTTTATTTATGCCAATACTTTGGTTTTATATGTACACTTTTATTGACATATATGGATAATATCACTGTTATTTTTTCTTCATGTGAAATTGTATCCTGTCTGGAAAGAATATAAATTTGTTAAGTTAATCACATCTAACGAAGTCGGTACGTCAGGCACTTAATTGAAAACCTGAGGGCTTTGTTGTTGCGCGTTATCCATTGATTAGACTGAACTTAAATAAATTGTAATTTGATAAACTGTATTTAAATAAATTGTATGTAAATGCGATGAGAAAAATAGAACACTTTAATTTATTAGTGATGTTGATTGCTCTGGCTGCGGTGGGTCAGATGACACAAACAATTTATGTGCCTGTTATTGCAGATATGGCGAGTGATTTTGGTCAGCCTGCTGGCGAAGTGCAAAGAGTCATGGCGGCATACTTGTTTTCTTACGGGCTTTCACAGATTTTTTATGGGCCGTTATCCGATAAGATTGGTCGCCGCCCAGTGATTTTGGCCGGAATGACCCTTTTTCTGGTGGCAACAACCTGCGCATTGTTTGCCTCCAGTTTGCTGGTGCTGGTGATTGCCAGTGTATTTCAGGGGCTGGGAACGGGGGTGGCGGGAGTCATGGTGCGCACCATGCCGAGGGATTTATATACCGGGACGTCGTTGCGTTATGCCAATAGCCTGCTAAATATGGCCGTGTTGGTCAGCCCTTTGCTGGCACCGATGATAGGTGGCATGGTTGGTCATTATTTTGGTTGGCGTGCCTGCTATTGGTTCCTGCTGTCATTGGGGGCAACAGTAGCCTTCTTTTTGTTCCAACACTTGCCGGAAACCCGCCCTGTGCAGACAAAACAGAGCACCATGCTGGTTTCTTTCCAGCAATTACTCTCCAATAGTGCTTTTGTTGCCTACCTGATTATGCTGGTTGGTGGTCTGGCTGGCGTCGCGGTTTTTGAAGCCAGTAGCGGTGTGTTGATGGGCGCTGTGTTGGGATTGGATAGCTTAACGGTCAGTATCCTGTTTATTTTGCCGATCCCTGCTGCATTTTTGGGAGCATGGTATGCGGGGCGTGATGGCAAAACGTTTTATCGGCTGATGTGGCATTCTGTCATGTGCTGTTTGCTGGCAGGCGTATTGATGTGGCTGCCCGGCTGGTTCGGTATTATGACTGTCTGGACACTGCTGATCCCTGCAACTTTATTCTTTTTCGGTGCTGGTATGCTGTTTCCATTGGCTACCACTGGCGCTATGGAGCCATTTCCTTATTTGGCCGGAGCTGCGGGGGCGCTGGTGGGTGGATTGCAGAATGTTGGTTCTGGCGTGACGACATGGTTGTCGGCGATGTTGCCGCAAAATAGCCAGTTCAGCGTCGGTATGTTGATGTTTTCCATGGCGCTGCTTATTTTGTTCTGTTGGTTGCCTATTTCCCAGCGAGTTCAGCGCCAAGAGCATACGGCCTCATAAAACCGTAATAGCATCTGGCAGGAACGTATATTCCCGCTAAAAGGCTCTGACAGAGCGGTATGCTATGTCAGAGCTTTGATTTCCATATTTTCTTAAGCGCGGTCTTCCCATTCCTGAGCGCGGGCAACCGCTTTTTTCCAGCCATTGTATTTGTGGTTTCGTTCAGTGGTTTCGATGCCTGGACGGAACTCTTTTTCGATTGTCGCTTTGCTCTTCACTTCATCAAGGTCTTTCCAGAAACCGACGGCCAGGCCAGCAAGGAAGGCGGCACCCAATGCTGTACTTTCACGTACGTCAGGGCGTTCTACACGAGTACCCAGAATATCGGCCTGGAATTGCATTAGGAAGTTGTTAGCGACCGCGCCGCCATCAACGCGCAGGGATTGCAGGCGTGTGCCAGAGTCAGCTTGCATTGCATCCAATACATCACGGGTCTGGTAAGCGATGGACTCCAGCGTGGCGCGAATAATATGGTTGCTGTTCGCTCCACGCGTCAAGCCGAAAATGGCACCACGGGCGTAAGGGTCCCAGTAAGGTGCGCCCAAGCCAGTAAAGGCTGGTACAACATAAACGCCATTGCTGTCTTTCACTTTAGTGGCGAAATATTCGGAATCTGTCGCATCGGCGATAAGTTTCAATTCATCACGCAGCCATTGGATAGACGCGCCGCCAACGAAGACAGCGCCTTCCAATGCATAGTTCACTTCACCCCGTGGCCCGCAGGCAATAGTGGTCAGCAGGCCGTGACTGGAGCGTACGGCATCTGTTCCTGTATTCATCAGCAGGAAGCAGCCTGTCCCGTAAGTATTTTTTGCCATGCCGGGATGAACACACAATTGGCCGTACAGGGCTGCCTGCTGATCGCCCGCAATACCCGCGATAGGAATGCGTGTGCCACCTTTACCACCAATATTGGTCTGGCCATAAATCTCTGAGGAAGATGACACTTTTGGCAGCATAATGCGGGGAATACCCAGCTCATCAAGGATTTTCTGATCCCACTCGAGATTGTGGATGTTGAACAGCATGGTGCGGGAAGCATTGGTGTAATCGGTCACATGCACGCGACCCTGAGTCATTTTCCAGATGAGCCAAGTATCGACTGTACCGAATAACAGTTCGCCATTTTCAGCACGATGGCGGATGCCTTCTACATTATCCAGAATCCATTTTATTTTTGTTCCGGAGAAGTAAGGATCGACAACCAAGCCAGTATTGTGGCGGATATATTCTTCTAATCCTTCTTTTTGTTTTAATTTGGTACAAATGTCTGCTGTTCGGCGACATTGCCACACAATCGCGTTATAAACCGGCCTACCTGTTTCTTTTTCCCAGACAATCGTTGTTTCTCGCTGGTTAGTGATCCCTATGCTGGCTATTTGATCTGAACTGATATCAGATTTTGCCAGCACTTCGACCAATGTTGAGCTTTGGCTGGCCCAGATTTCCATTGGATCGTGCTCTACCCAGCCTGGTTTGGGGTAGATTTGTGGGAATTCACGCTGTGAAATACAGACAATATTGGCATTGTGATCGAGTACGACGGCTCGTGAACTGGTTGTCCCTTGATCGAGGGCGACGATATATTTTTTCTCAGTGATATTTTCTATTGTCATAATAATAACCTGGTATTTAATTCATTCATTTTTTATTTTTATTTGCTGCCATTTTTCAGTATGGCAACTTTAAACCGCACGCGGTAAATGGCGGGCAATCAGTTTTCGATAACCGAATGCGCCTAGAATTGCACCAATGAAGGGGGCTACCAACGGCACAAGACAATAAGGAATGTCTCTGCCCCCTGTCAGGGCAATATCTCCCCAGCCAGCTAAATAAGCGACTAGTTTAGGGCCAAAATCACGGGCTGGGTTCAGAGCAAATCCGGTCAAAGGGCCAAATGAACCACCGATAACGGCAATCAGAATGCCGATTAACAGCGGAGCCATTGGGCCACGCGGGATGCCATTGCCATCGTCTGTCAGTGCCAGAATCAGGCAAAGTAAGACAGCCGCGATGATAACTTCGACAATAAACGCGTGTAATACAGATAGCTGTGACGCAGGATAAGTGGAGAATACTCCAGCCGTGAAGAGGCTTTCCTGTGAACCACGAACAATGTTGTGAACTTGCTCATAATCAAGGAAAAGGTTGTAATACATCATATAGACAATGGCCGCAGCGGCAAATCCGCCGAGCATTTGGGCAATGATGTAAGGGAGCACTTTTTTTCTGTCAAAGCTGGCAAAAAGGCATAAGGCGATGGTGACTGCAGGATTGAGGTGTGCACCTGAAATTCCGGCAGTCAGATAAACAGCGAGGGCAACACCGAAGCCCCAGATGATGCTGATTTCCCATAGTCCCAGTTGTGCGCCTGCCAGCCGGGCAGCGGCAACGCAGCCTAAGCCGAAGAAAACGAGCAATGCAGTACCCAGAAATTCTGAAATGCATTGACCTGATAATGTTGGTGTGGTGGTCTGGCTCATTTCTAGATCCTATAAAAAAGTACAGGGGAGATTAATTATTAGTGCTTTCTTCTCTTAAAAGAAAGATGGCTGTGAATTTATCGTTAATGAGCGTAAACGAGAAATAGCGAAATTGAAATCTGCGTGTTGCGTCAACAAAATGAGCGAATTCGCATTTGATTGTGGTTTTGCTCATGATAGAAATGTGATCTCGCTTGCATTTCGGATTAGTCACTATATTTCTCGTTATAACGAACATTGAAAGGATGAAACTAGACAGGCCTTAGCTGGCTAAATACAATCAAGGAATTGCTTAAAAGAGGGCTCGAGAATGTCATTTGAAGTTTTTGAAAAGCTAGAATCTAAAGTTCAGCAGGCGATTGATACCATAACTCTCCTGCAAATGGAAATTGAAGAACTGAAAGAAAGGAACGCAGCGTTGTCTCAGGATATCCAAAGTGCGGCAAGTAGCCACGACTCGTTGGTGCGTGAGAATGAACAGTTCAAACAAGAACAACTGGCGTGGCAAGAACGTTTGCGGACTTTGCTGGGTAAAATGGAAGATGTGCAGTAAATCAGTATTGCAGTTTTGTTGAGAAGGGCGATGAATACGCCCTCTTTAACATTTTGGCATAATAGATGATGAAGTGATTAGACTTCATCATCTTCATCTTCTTCATCTTCTTCATCAATTTCCAACGGGACATCTGATAAAATCATGCCAGTATTATCAGCGTAGAGATAATCGCCGGAAAAGAAAGTCACGCCGCCAAAATTCACCCTGATATCACTTTCTCCGATGCCTTCGCTGTTGGAGCCTGCTGGGATCGCAGCCATCGCCTGAATGCCGATATCAAGCTCTGCAAGGGAGTCGACCTGACGCACTGCGCCATAGACAACAATGCCTTCCCACTCATTGTTGACGGCAAGCTGAGCCAGCCCGGCATCAACCAGAGCTTTGCGGACAGACCCGCCACCATCAACGAGTAAAATACGGCCACTGCCATTTTCTTCAAGCACATCATAAAGCAGGCCATTGTCTTCAAAGCATTTCACCGTGATGATTTGACCACCAAATGAAGTACGCCCACCAAAGTTGGAGAATAAAGGTTCTACCACGTTCACATCTTCTTGATAGATATCACAAAGTTCGGAAGTATCATATTTCATGGGATTTACGTCTGGTTTATGCAAGGGACAGACAGTATATCCTTTTCAAGCTAGTGTTGGCAAAATCATCAATCTTAAAATTTATGTGGAAAACGGATATCTACTCGCTTAATTAAATACCAATCCGATGGAAAACAGAGCATTAGTCAATAATGCGGCCTTGACCATCTGTACCAGCATTGGGCGCATGCCTTCAGGCGTCCGATCGTGCAGTACTTTCCACATATGTTTCAGCAGCGGGGGAACTGCGAGCAGGAACAACCACCCGGACCAGCCCTTCAGGTGCAGAAGTGTAAAGGCTGCAAGACAGAGGATGGCACCGATCAGCAGAGCCGCGTGGTAATAGCGGGCTTTTTTTGCTCCCAGCCTGACTGCCAGCGTATTTTTACCGTTTTGGCGATCACTTTCGATATCGCGCAAGTTATTAATATTCAAGACTGCCACGGAGAGTAAGCCACAGGCGGTTGCTGGCAGCACGGTACTCAGATCAAAAGTATTGGCTTGCAGGTAATAGGTGCCAATGACACTCAGCCAGCCAAAAAAAATCAGAACGGAGAGATCGCCCAGCCCCATATAGCCATAGGGTTTGGTTCCCACGGTATAAGTGATGGCTGCAACGATAGCCAGTACTCCCAGCGCCAGAAAGCCGATGATATCGCTTGGACTGTTACAGGCGACGGTGATAAGAGCAATCCCCGACAGACAGGAGATCAGCACGGTGATCTTCAAGGCTGTTTTCATCTGTTTGGCAGTAATCACGCCTTTTTGCATACCACGCATTGGGCCAATACGCTTTTCTGTATCGCTGCCTTTGGCGACATCGCCATAATCATTGGCGAGGTTGGAAAGAATTTGCAGCAGGGCAGCAGTCAATAAAGCCAACAACGCTACAGGCCACTTGAAATGGCCCGTCCATGATGCAAGGGCGGAACCGCTTACGACAGCAGCCACGGCAAGTGGGAGTGTTTTGGGACGCAAGCTTTCCAACCATGCCTGCATCTGACTGATAGACGTTGTTGAATTCATATTGTTATTACGTATTGTTGGTGTGATAAATTTTGTTGCAATGAAAATGAAGAAATGGGAGGCAAGCCCCCCATTTCTTCATTGCGAGTAAATAAGGCTCAGGTTGCCGATTATAAAATAAATCGGCTCAGATCTTCATCTGCAACGAGCTCATCCAAATGCTCTTTAACGTAATCGGCATTGATTTCAACCGAATGTCCTTGACGTTCACTGGCGTCGAAAGAAATATCTTCCATCATGCGCTCAAGCACAGTATACAGACGGCGGGCGCCAATGTTTTCAGTCGTTTCATTCACTCGCCATGCGGCTTCGGCGAGTTTGCGGATACCGTCAGTTGTGAAGTCAATATTCATGCCTTCTGTCGCCATCAACGCTTTATACTGTTCAGTCAGTGAAGCATTAGGTTCTGTCAGGATCCGTTCAAAGTCTTCCGTCGTCAGCGCTTGCAGTTCAACACGAATTGGCAGACGACCCTGAAGCTCCGGGATCAGGTCGGAAGGGCTGGAAACCTGAAACGCACCGGAGGCGATGAACAGGATGTGATCGGTTTTTACCATGCCGTGTTTGGTGGAAACGGTGCAGCCTTCAACCAGTGGCAGCAGATCGCGTTGGACGCCTTCACGGGAAACATCTGGGCCGGAAGTCTGGCCACGTTTACAGATTTTATCGATCTCATCGATAAAGACGATGCCGTGCTGCTCAACGGCATCAATGGCCTGCTGTTTCAGCTCTTCAGGATTAACCAGTTTTGCGGCTTCTTCTTCCACCAGCAGCTTGAACGCATCCTTGATTTTCATTTTGCGTGCTTTTTGCTTCTGACCAGCAAGGTTCTGGAACATGGATTGCAGTTGGTTGGTCATCTCTTCCATGCCTGGAGGAGCCATGATTTCCACGCCAACAGGTGCTGATGCGACGTCAATTTCGATTTCTTTGTCGTCCAACTGCCCTTCGCGTAGCTTCTTGCGGAATGCCTGACGGGCAGTAGAAGGTTCGGATTGGGTTTCTGTTTGCCCCCAGTTGTTTTTCGCTGGTGGGAGCAAAACGTCCAGAATGCGTTCTTCGGCCAACTCTTCGGCACGATAGCGGTTTTTCTCAATGGATTGCAGACGCACCATTTTTACTGCTGCATCAGTCAAGTCACGGATAATTGAATCGACTTCTTTACCAACATAACCGACTTCTGTGAATTTGGTTGCTTCAACTTTGATAAAAGGCGCGTTGGCCAGTTTTGCCAGACGACGGGCGATTTCGGTTTTACCGACACCCGTTGGACCTATCATCAAAATATTTTTCGGGGTGACTTCATGACGCAGTGTTTCATCCAACTGCATACGGCGCCAGCGGTTACGCAGAGCAATGGCGACAGCGCGTTTTGCTTTATCCTGACCGATAATGTGGTTGTCAAGTTCGCTGACAATTTCGCGAGGAGTCATTTCAGACATACTATCTATCCTTACGCTTTTGAAGGCAGTTCTTCGAAGTTGTGATTATGGTTGGTGTAGATACAGATATCGCCTGCAATAGTCAGGGCGCGTTCTGCGATTTCCCTGGCGCTGAGTTCGGTAGTTTCCAGCATTGCCCGGGCGGCTGCCTGTGCGTATGAACCACCGGAACCAATGGCGATCAGGTCATTTTCTGGCTGAATCACATCACCATTACCTGTAATGATCAGAGAAGCATTTTCATCTGCTACCGCAAGAAGGGCTTCCAGTTTGCGAAGCATGCGATCCGTCCGCCAGTCTTTGGCAAGCTCAACGGCCGCTTTGGTCAGATGCCCCTGATGCATTTCGAGTTTGCGTTCAAACAGCTCGAACAGAGTAAATGCATCTGCGGTGCCACCGGCAAAACCCGCGATGACTTTGTCATTGTAAAGGCGGCGTACTTTGCGGACATTGCCTTTCATAACGGTATGACCCATTGTTGCTTGTCCATCACCACCGATGACGACCTGGCCATTACGGCGAACACTTACGATTGTAGTCACGAGTTAGCCCCTGGTTACAAAATAGAAGACGTTACACACGGTACTTTGGCTTGTTATGCCACAATTGCAAGCTGTATTGCTGAAAAAGCACCGCGTGTCTGTTATTAGCGATTAAGATGGGGGAATTTTCTGGTTTTTCAACCCCCGGCAGGGCGGAGAATACAGCCAGGCACACCCGCATCTGTAACATGGCTGCGCATTTTTTCCGCGCCTTCCTTGTTTTTATAAGGCCCTACTACAACACGGTTCCAATTGTCTTTTGTTGTAATCTGGCTCTCAATGCCTGCGAATGCGAGGCTGGCACGAACGGATTCTGCCTGCTCTATTGTTCGAAACGAGCCACACTGTAGCATCAATTTGGATTCATTTATTGCAGGCTTCGGTTTGCTGATTTCATTGGGTACCAGAGATTGTGCTGGCGGGGTCTTTTCTTGTGCAACAAGCGGCTTTTGTTCAGGCGGGGTGATAATGACCTGTGAGCGAGGAACAGGCTCACTGTTGTAAGGCACTTCTTTTAAAGGCGTTGGGGGCTGGCGAATGTCTGCCTCCATCTGTGCAAGTAATTGGAGTTGTTCTTGTGTTAGTTTCGCTGGTTGGTTTATTGGTTGATTAGCAGAAGTCGGTTCCTGTACCGAAGGAAGGCCAACAGGACGGTTTTCCAACTCTTTAATGTAAGTCCAGCGTTCTTCCGGTTTTGGCGGCAGGCCCTGGTTTTTGGAATGATGAGCGGGTGGTGGTGCATTTTGTACACTATCGTTCTTAGTGTGTGCGATGAAATAAAGGCCACCAATAAACATGACCACCAAGGCCACGGCAACGGCTAATGTAGTTTTGGGTAATCCTTGAGCCTGATTTTTTTTCTTACCAGTGCCTTTCTGACGGGGATTAGAACGCCCGCGACTTACATAATCTCGTTGTGCCACTATTTAATTCGCTGAAGTTGTTTAAAAAAATTAAGGGATAGATAACTAATGTTACTGAATCTGCGGTTATTTGCCTAGCTTTTAGGCGAACAAGTGCTCGCACGAATGAGCAATTCTGCATCCAATAATCGTGAACCTTTGGAAACTATGCGGCCCTGAAGCTGCTCCAGCAACAACAGTATTGAATAATACCCAATCTCATAACATGGCTGTGCCACGGTTGTTAGCGGTGGATCGCTGTATTGCGCCAGATTTAAATTATCAAAGCCAATCACTGACAGATCTTCTGGTAATTTTAATCCCATTTTCTTGGCTTGCCACATTGCGCCAATAGCCATGATATCGCTATGGCAGAAAATCGCGCTGGGTGGCTCTGGCAGGTTAAGCAGGATTTCTGCCAATTCAGCTCCGCTTTCATGGGTGAAATCTCCCCTGACGATATAATCTTCGCGGATCGCTTCCCCCGTACGATGCAATGCCTGAATGTAGCCCTGAAGCCGGTAATGACACAGTGGCATTGTTTCTGGCCCCGTAATACAGGCGATGCGTTTGTGTCCCAGTTTTTGTAAGTGATAAGTAGCGTTGAAAGCCGAAGTCAGATTGTCAATGTGGACCGTCGGTAGTTCCAGGTCAGGTGCGAATTCATTGGCCATGACCATTGGTGGCAGGTTTTTTTGTTCTTCTTTGGAAACATCGAAAGGAATGTTTGAGCCAAGCAGCACCATGCCGTCAATCCGTTTGGTAATCAGAAGATTGATAAAGGCATGTTCCTGTTGCTGCTGATGCTTACAGTCGCCAATCAGAACCAGATAGCCATGCTCTGCTGCTGTTTCTTCAATGCCGCGAATGACTTCGGTAAAGAAAGGATCGCTGATATTGGGAACGATAACCAAGATCGCTCTGGATTCATTGCGTCTTAAGTTTTTGGTAAGGTTATGAGGATAGTAGCCCACTTCCAGTACGGCACTTTCTACTTTCTGACGGGTACGGGCAGAAACCTTGTCAGGATTCATAAGTGTTCTTGATACAGTTGCGGTAGAAACACCAGCCACATTGGCGACATCTTTCATGGTTGCCAATGCGCAATTCTTTTTTTCCATAGTTCACTCCTTACTTTCTACAGGCAGCGAAACGATTGCTTCCTAGCTGCTAAAAAAACGCCAGTCATTCCTGAGAGGGAAACGCTGGCGGTTCATTTTCTACAGTCATATTAATAAGTGCATTTTAAACAAAGTAACAGATCAATCTGTTACTTTGTTTGCATAAAAAATGTGATAGGAATCATTTATTAGAGATACTTCGCAAATTAAGGAAATAATTGTCTCTGTTTTTTCAGAATGTTCTGTTTGATTTGGGGGCCTTTGCGACAACGCGCCATTGTCAATTTCTGCTATTAGCCTTCGGTAGGATCAACATCAATGTTCCATTTCACCTTGCGTGCCTGCGGGAGCGCGGCGATTTGCGGATGAATTGCCGCCATCATTTTCTGTAGAAAAATGCGTGAAGGGTGTTGAATCAGTAATTGCCAGCGAAAGCGGCCACCACGTTTGGCTTGCAATGCGGGAACGGGCCCCATGATCCATAAATGCTCATCACGCAGAGGGTGATGTTCAAACAATTGACGCATTTGCTGCAGAAAAGCAGGGGCTTGCTGATTGTCGTGGTCTTCTGAACGGAGCAGGATGTGGCTGGCAAATGGCGGCAGAAACACTTGTTGCCGTTCTTCCATCGCTTGACGGGCAAACGCGTCATAACCTTTTTCCAGTAACACCTGCAAGAGTGGATGTTCGGGATGGTGGGTTTGAAGGACAACTTCCCCTCGTTTACCCGCCCGTCCTGCGCGGCCGGAGACTTGGGTATACAGTTGAGCGAAACGTTCAGCCGCCCGGAAATCGGCAGAAAACAGGGCGCCATCGACATCAAGCAAGACGACTAAAGTGACATCGGGGAAATGGTGGCCTTTCGCCAACATCTGAGTACCAATTAAAATACGGGCACCGCCTTGGTGCACTGCCGCCAGTTGTTGTTCCAATGCTCCCTTGCGGCTGGTGGTGTCCCGATCGATGCGGGTAACGGGAATATCAGGAAACAATTTTGTGATGCCATCTTCAAGCTGCTCGGTTCCCAATCCGACGGGAATTAAATGAGTAGTGCCACATTGGGGGCATTGGCGCGGGATCGGGCGCTGGCTGTCACAGTGATGGCAACGCAGATGGCGATGGTTCTGGTGCAGAGTGTAGTAATGATCGCAGCGTTGGCATTCCGCTATCCAGCCACATTCATGGCAAAGCAAAGCGGGGGAATAACCACGGCGGTTCAGAAACAGGATGACTTGATTATCCGCTTTCAGATGCTCGCCAATGCGATTGATGAGCGGCTGGGATAAACCGACTGTCAATGGCAAGCCTTTCAAATCCAGCAAATGCTGAACCGCAGGCTTGGCTTCACCCGCCCGTTGGGTCAGTGTCAATTGTCGATATTTCCCCTGCTGCACATTGAACAGCGTTTCTAGAGCCGGCGTTGCTGTACCCATCATGATGGGAATGTTTTCTTTCTTGGCTCGGAACACGGCCAAATCACGGGCGTGATAGCGCCAGCCCTCCTGCTGTTTATAGGAGCTGTCATGCTCTTCATCGATAATGATGACGCCCAAATGGGCAAAGGGGGTAAACAATGCGGAGCGCGTACCAATGACAATCGCGTTATCTCCCCGTTTGGCTCGTAGCCATACCGACAGGCGTTCACTGTCATTTAAGGCGGAGTGCAGGACATCGACAGGCGCATTGAAACGTTCTCTGAATCGGCGGATAGTTTGCGGAGTCAGACCAATTTCCGGGACTAAAATCAGCGCTTGTTTTCCCTGTGCGAGAATGTTTTCCAGCACACTAAGATACACTTCGGTTTTGCCTGAACCGGTAATACCCGCAAGCAACCATGGAGAAAAAACCTGATCTTCTGCTCGGACAGTGCCGACTGCGGTGGCCTGCTCTGTATTGAGTTGTAGCCGTTCACCAATAATTTGAAACTGCTCATGCCAGTTTTCTGCCTCCGGCTGTATCGGATGCAGATCAATTAGCACTTTCTTTTTCAATGATTGCAATGCGCTTTCGCTGAGTGCCAGTTCAGAAACTTGATGACGGTAAATGGGTTTCAGGCGCAGCGAAGCCAGCGCTTGTTGCTGTTTAACGGAACGCTTAAGCTGCTCCAGAGGGAATTCATGGCCTGCTTCCGTAACCTGCCATTGCCAAAGTGGAGTAAATTCGGCGGGTTTGCCCTGTCGCAGTAAGACGGGCATGGCATGGAACAACACTTCTCCCAGTGGATAGTGATAATAGCAGGCTGACCACTGGAGCAATTGCCAAAGGTCGTCAGGGAAAAGCGGTTGTGCATCTAGGATCGCGGCAAGTGGCTTGAGTTGTTCAAGGGGAATTTCGCTGCTGCCTGCGGTTCCCGTGACAATGCCTATTGCATTGCGCTTGCCAAACGGCACGAGCACCCGCACACCTGTCGTGGGCAATGGCAATCCTTCGGGTAATAGATAATCAAAAGAGCGGGTTAAGGGGACAGGCAGCGCAACCTGAACAACTGTCATAAGGTGATTTCCGGATAATTAATGACCAGACAAAGGAACATCTAAAGAAAAATACAGTGATAAGGGTATCATAGCAAATCAGCAGATTTCATTGCGCAATAAACCGATATTCTGTATGATCCGCCGCCTTTGGTACAGAAATTACCGAACTTATTTCAATCAACACGACGTGTGGTGTCTGGCGGCAACAAGGCTGGATAGCGACACGGCCTTAACAGAGGTTTCCTATGAGAAAAGGTATTCATCCTAAATACGAAGCAATTACTGCATCTTGCTCTTGCGGTAACGTTATCACCATCAACTCTACCGTTAATCACAACCTGAATCTGGACGTTTGTGGTGAATGCCACCCGTTCTACACAGGCAAGCAGCGTGACGTTGCGACGGGTGGTCGTGTTGATCGCTTCAACAAACGTTTCAGCGTTCCAGGCTCTAGTAAGTAATGACCATTTTCTGCCTGTAAATTTTACAGGCAGTACGGTTGAAACAAAAACGCCCGATGTTTGCATCGGGCGTTTTTGTTTGCATCAGTATTCCCATGTTTCAGGATCAATACCGAGCTCACGCATTATGTCTTTCGCTGCCTCTGGGATTTCATCATGACGCTCTTTGCGTAAATCATCATCATTAGGCAAGGGTTGTCCAGTGAAAGCATGAAGAAACGCTTCACACAGCAATTCGCTATTTGTTGCATGACGCAGATTATTCACTTGACGACGAGTGCGCTCATCAGTCAGTATTTTCAAGACCTTTAATGGAATTGAAACCGTAATTTTTTTGACTTGTTCACTTTTTTTGCCATGTTCAGCATAAGGGCTGACATACTCACCATTCCACTCAGCCATGAGATACCTTAAATAGTCTTGAAATCAAACAATTGAAACCAGAAAAACGGGAAGTTTCTGATCTGTTTTCATGTCGGTAATTCATTATTTTAGCATAATTCCCCTATTGGCTATATCGCTATGGCAGCACTAATCCGTAAAATATGCCCGGAGCTAACATAAAAAATGGGGACAATGAGCCAATTGTGCAATTAAACCTTAAATAATTTTAGATGTCTAGATGTATTGACGTCTATCTTTCCAGTCGTTATTCTTTGGTGACTCCAATAATAAAGTGACGGGTAAAGGTTATGGGATGTAAACAAGCAACAGTCGCGGTTCAAAGTGGTTCAAATATTGATGAACAATATGGTTGTGTTGTTCCGCCTATCTATCTTTCCAGCACATATAATTTCACTGGTTTCAATGAGCCAAGGGCACATGACTATTCCCGACGTGGAAATCCCAGTCGGGATGTCGTTCAGCAGGTTCTGGCTGAGCTGGAAGGTGGAGCGGGGGCAGTCATGACCAGCAGTGGCATGTCGGCGATTCACCTGCTATGTACCGTTTTCTTGCAACCGGGGGATTTATTGGTGGCTCCCCATGATTGTTATGGCGGCAGTTACCGCCTGTTTGACAGTCTGAGTAAACGTGGGGCGTACAGCGTTATTTTTGTTGATCAGTCGGATAATCAAGCCCTGAAACAGGCTCTGGAACAGAAGCCAAAACTGGTGCTGATAGAAACGCCGAGTAATCCTCTGCTGCGCATTGTTGATATTCAATATATCTGTGGGTTGGCGCATGAGGTTGGAGCACTGGCGATTGTTGATAACACTTTCTTGAGTCCTGTATTGCAAAAGCCATTGGATTTGGGCGCTGATTTAGTTGTCCACTCCTGTACGAAGTACCTGAATGGGCATTCCGATCTGATTGCGGGGGCGATTATCGCCAAAGATCCCGTGATCGCAGAAAATTTGGCGTGGTGGGCGAACAATATTGGTGTCACCGGTGCCGCTTTTGACAGCTACCTGCTGTTGCGGGGTATTCGTACCCTGTCTGCACGGGTAATGCTACAGCAGAATAACGCAGCGGCCATTGCTGAGTACCTGCAACAGCAGCCACAAGTGAAAAAACTCTACTACCCTGCTTTGAAAAATCATCCCGGGCATGAAATTGCCCTTAAACAACAAACAGGCTTCGGGGCGATGCTGAGTTTTGAACTTGATGGTGATGAACAGACCTTACGCCACTTTTTATCTGCGTTAAAATTATTTACTCTGGCTGAATCTCTCGGCGGTGTAGAGTCGTTGATTTCTCATACTGCGACGATGACACATGCGGGAATGTCGGCAGAAGCAAGGGCGCAGGCAGGGATCACGGATTCACTTCTTCGTGTCTCTGTAGGAATTGAAGATAGTCAGGATTTAATTGCGGATCTGGACAAGGCGTTTCAGGCAGCAGCAACGAGGTAATCATTAATCATGAGTGCACTGGCAACAGCGGGGGCGGAATTCGGCCGCCAGTTACATAAATTTGGCGGCAGCAGCCTTGCTGATGTGAAATGCTATCAGCGGGTTGCAGAAATTATGGCGAATTATAGCCAGCCGGGTGATTTGATGGTGGTATCGGCGGCAGGGAGCACAACCAATCAGCTTATTGATTGGTTGAAACTGAGCCAGAGTGACCGCATCTCAGCGCATCAAGTACAGCAATCACTGCGGCGTTATCAGCAGGAGCTGATCCGAGGTTTACTGCCTGAAGTGATTGCAGAAGAACTCGTGGCGCATTTTATCTCGGATCTGGAAAGATTAAGTGTATTGCTGGATAAACCGATTACTGACATTACGTATGCCGAGGTGGTCGGGCATGGTGAAATCTGGTCAGCCCGTTTGATGGCTGCGGTGCTTGAGCATAAGGGTATTTCCAGCGCATGGCTGGATGCACGCCAATTTCTGCGGGCAGAACGCGCTGCCCAGCCGCAGGTTGATGTGAACTTGTCCCAGCCTTTACTGAGCCAACTGTTGATCCAAAATCCCAGTAAGCGTTTGGTGGTCACGGGGTTTATCTCCAGAAATCAGAAGGGAGAAACCGTACTGCTGGGGCGCAATGGCAGCGATTATTCTGCCACACAGGTTGGTGCACTGGCAGGCGCCAAAAAAGTGACGATTTGGAGCGATGTAGCGGGTGTTTACAGTGCTGATCCGCGTAAAATTAAGGATGCGTGCCTGTTGCCTTTACTGCGTTTGGATGAAGCAAGTGAACTGGCGCGTCTGGCGGCACCCGTACTTCATACCCGCACTTTGCAGCCTGTTTCCGTCAGTGATATCGACTTGCAATTGCGTTGCAGCTACCAGCCTGAGCAAGGATCTACCCGCATTGAGCGGGTGCTGGCAACAGGTACTGGGGCGAAAATCGTGACCAGTCATGATGATGTCTGTCTGATTGAACTGCACATTTCTTCTGCCCATGATTTCAAGCAGATTTACAAGGACATTGATTCATTGCTGAAACGCGCACAAGTCCGGCCGTTGGCAACAGGTCTGCACGCTGACTGTAATTTGATTCAGCTTTGTTATACCTCTGAAGTCGTGAACAGTGCTCTCGATGTGTTGCAGGATGCATCTTTGCCAGGAAAATTATCCTTGCGAGAAGGATTAGCGCTGGTGGCTTTGGTTGGGGCGGGAGTGTGCAAGAATCCGTTGCATAGCCACCGTTTTTACCAGCAGCTTAAAGATCAGCCCGTTGAATTTATCTGGCATGCGGAAGAGGGGATCAGCCTTGTTGCTGTTCTGCGCCTGAGCCAGACTTCACATCTGATTCAGGGATTGCACCAAAGTCTGTTCCGGGCAGAAAAACGCATTGGTTTGGTGCTGTTTGGCAAGGGAAACATTGGCTCACGTTGGCTAGAATTGTTCGCTCGTGAACAGAAGAATATTTCTGCCCGCAGTGGTTTTGAATTTATTTTGGCGGGGATTGTGGACAGCCGTCGGAGCTTGCTGGATTATCAGGGGCTTGATGCGAGTCGAGCATTGGCATTCTTTGATGATGAAGCCACTCAACATGAAGACGATGCGTTGTTTTTGTGGATGAGAGCGCACCCTTATGACGATTTGGTGGTGTTGGATGTCACTGCAAGCGAGGAGTTGGCTAAAGACTATATTGATTTCGCCAGCTACGGCTTTCATGTCATCAGCGCCAATAAAGTTGCAGGTTCTTCGAACAGTAACACTTATCGCATGGTTCGCGATGCTTTTGCAAAAACCGGCCGTCATTGGTTATACAATGCGACCGTTGGTGCAGGGTTGCCGATTAACCACTCCGTCAGGGATCTGCGGGAAAGTGGCGATACTATTCTGTCCATCAGCGGGATTTTTTCAGGCACATTATCGTGGTTGTTCCTGCAATTTGATGGTTCTGTGCCTTTCAGTGATTTGGTAGAGCAGGCTTGGCAGCAAGGATTGACGGAGCCTGATCCCCGTATCGATTTGTCCGGTCAGGATGTGATGCGCAAGCTGATTATTCTGGCTCGCGAGGCGGGTTATGAGATAGAGCCTGATCAGGTGCGTGTTGAATCTCTCGTGCCAGTAGAGGCTAGAACCGGTTCCATCGAAGATTTCTTTGAAAACAGTGCCGTTATTAATGAGCAGATGCTCCAGCGGTTGGAAGCATCACGGGAAATGGGCATGGTACTGCGTTATGTCGCTCGCTTTGATGCCACCAGTGGTAAAGCAAAAGTTGGTGTCGAAGCCGTGCGTGCAGATCATCCCTTAGCTTCGTTATTGCCAGGGGATAATGTCTTTGCGATAGAAAGCCGCTGGTATCGTGACAATCCACTGGTGATCCGCGGCCCAGGCGCTGGGCGGGATGTTACGGCAGGAGCGATTCAATCGGATTTGAACCGTTTGTCACAGCTTCTTTAAGTTTAGACAGTCAATTTTACGGCAGGGATATTGCTCATTTTTATCCCTGCCAGTTACGGAAAGTTATTTTCTGCACCCTTGTTCGATAGATAACCGGAACAAGCTGATTCAATCACCATCCAATCAATAAAAAACGTCTTATTCTTCTGTTTGTTGAGCATATGCAAGTTAGGCAATCAGAGCCGCTTATAAAAAAGAAGCCGCTATTAAATTTCATAAAATTCGCCCAAATTGTTCGTTTTCTGATATGAATAGAGCCTCAGAAATAAACAAAAAAACATGCTCTGCAAACAGGGTGGATGCCGATTGAATCGATCAACGATCGGGTGAAATAGGTTAAATACAGCAACACAAGGTCAGAAACCACATGAATCAACAATATTCTGCAATGCGCAGTAATGTCAGTATGCTTGGTAAGTTATTGGGTAACACTATCAAAGAAGCACTGGGAGAAGGCATTCTTGATAAAGTTGAAACGATAAGGAAATTATCCAAATCATCCCGTGCAGGAAACGAGGCTGATCGGCAGCAACTTTTGTCTACACTGCAAAATTTATCCAATGATGAGTTATTGCCGGTTGCTCGGGCCTTTAACCAGTTTCTTAATCTGGCCAACGTTGCCGAGCAATATCACAGCATTTCACCGCATGGTGAAGCGGCCAGCAATCCTGTAGCGCTAGAGGCCTTATTCAATCGGCTGAAAGATAAAAAATTCAGCAATGATGACTTGATCAACGCAGTCAATGAACTTGCCATTGAATTGGTCTTGACGGCACACCCTACCGAAATTGCCCGTCGTACTCTGATTCATAAACTGGTCGAAGTGAATGCCTGTCTGGCACAGCTTGACCATGATGATCTGGCGGATTATGAACGCAATAATATCATGCGCCGTTTACGTCAGTTGATTGCCCAATCATGGCATACCGATGAAATCCGCAAAATTCGGCCCACTCCGATTGATGAAGCCAAATGGGGATTTGCGGTGGTGGAAAATAGTTTGTGGGAAGGTGTTCCTGCATTTCTGCGTGAATTCAATGAGCAATTGGAAGAATCCATTGGCTATAGCTTACCCGTGGAAGCCGTGCCGATTCGTTTCACTTCTTGGATGGGCGGCGATCGTGATGGGAATCCCAACGTTACCGCAGAAATTACTCGCCATGTACTGTTGCTCAGTCGCTGGAAAGCAGCGGATCTGTTTTTGAAAGATATTCAGGTGTTAGTTTCTGAACTCTCCATGTCGGAGTGTACACCTGAACTGCGCCAGTTTGCGGGTGGTGATGGGGTGCTGGAACCTTACCGTGAAATTGCCAAACAATTGCGGACGCAATTAAATAGCACGCTGACGTATCTGGAGAAACACCTTAAAGGAGAGCAAGTCCTGCCCCCTGCGGATTTGCTGCTGCATAACGAACAATTGTGGCAACCGCTGTATGCCTGCTATCAATCACTGAAAACCTGCGGTATGGAAATTATCGCCAATGGCCAATTGTTGGATACCTTGCGCCGCATTCGCTGCTTTGGTCTGTCGTTGGTGCGTATTGATATCCGTCAGGAAAGCACCCGCCATACCGATGCCATTGCAGAGCTGACCCAATATCTGGAGTTCGGAGATTATGCGAGCTGGTCAGAAACGGAGAAACAAACTTTTCTGCTGCGTGAACTGAATTCAAAACGTCCGCTTATTCCGCATCGTTGGCAGCCGAGTGAAGAAACCCTAGAAGTCTTCGAAACCTGTAAGGTCATTGCCGAATCGCCACAAGATGCGATAGCAGCCTATGTAATTTCTATGGCGAAAGTCCCCTCGGATGTACTGGCCGTGAAGTTGCTACTGAAAGAAGCGGGTTGCTCACTGAAATTGCCTGTTGCACCGTTGTTTGAAACCCTTGATGACCTGAACAATGCGGAAAGTGTGATCCAGCAATTACTGGGAATCGGCTGGTATCGCGAGCTGATTCAGGATAAGCAGATGGTAATGATTGGCTATTCCGACTCCGCCAAAGATGCGGGAGTGATGGCGGCATCATGGGCGCAATATCGAGCGCAGGATGCGTTGATCAAAGTGTGTGAGCAGGAAGGCGTAACGCTGACGCTGTTCCACGGCCGTGGCGGTACGATTGGTCGTGGTGGTGCTCCGGCACATTCCGCTTTACTTTCTCAGCCGCCGGGCAGTCTGAAAGGTGGGCTGCGCGTGACGGAACAGGGCGAAATGATCCGCTTTAAGTTTGGTTTGCCACAGGTGACGATTAGCAGTCTGGCGTTGTATGCCAGTGCAATTTTGGAAGCAAATTTACTGCCACCGCCAGAGCCAAAACCGGAATGGAAGCAAGTCATGGATACGCTCTCTGATGTTTCCTGTGACATGTATCGTGATTACGTCCGTGAGCAGCCAGAATTCGTACCTTACTTCCGAGCGGCGACGCCAGAACAGGAATTGGCGAAACTGCCTTTGGGGTCACGGCCTGCCAAGCGTCGTCCGACCGGCGGTGTAGAAAGCCTGCGGGCGATCCCTTGGATATTCGCTTGGACGCAAAACCGCCTGATGTTGCCAGCATGGTTGGGCGCAGGAGCAGCGCTGCAACATGTGATTGATGCGGGCAAACTGTCGGTATTGGCAGATATGTGCCGCGATTGGCCTTTCTTTAATACTCGTATTGCCATGTTGGAGATGGTATTTGCCAAGGCCGATTTATGGCTGGCGGAATATTATGATCAACGCTTGGTGGATAAAAAACTGTGGTCGTTGGGAATAACGTTGCGTAATCAGTTGGCAGAGGATATTAAAACTGTGCTGACGATTTCGCAGGATGAACAATTAATGGCGGATTTACCGTGGATTGCGGAGTCTATTGCGTTGCGTAACGTATATACCGACCCGCTGAACGTGTTACAGGCAGAACTATTACAGCGCTCCCGCCAGCAGGAACAGCCAGATCCGCACCTTGAACAAGCATTAATGGTGACGATTGCGGGGGTTGCGGCAGGGATGCGCAATACCGGCTAGCTTTTGATTTTCTGAATGAAGAAAGCTGAATGGGGAACTGTTCGGCTTTTTTATAGAATTTTTTATCGGACAGGGTCTTACTGGAATCCTTATTGCCTTATTAATACTGACTTCAATATTGGTGGGTAGTATGTTGATGTCTAATTACGTTCAGTATATGTAGATGGCGTAACTTGTAATGATGGGAAATTACGCAAATTTTATCAATATATGTATAATCGATGAGCTGATTGTCCAACATGCGGAGGACAAAATATGAGTAATAAAAACAAAAAATGGAACATTTCGATGCCATATTTGATTGAGGATGTGGATTTTAACCGCAAATTGCGTATTTCAGAAAAGAATGTAGACCATACAATTTCCTTTCTTGGAAATGGTGTGAGGGACTTTGCTTTCCCTGATTTTGTTGTACCGCATGGATATCGCTTCGTTAAGTCGCTGAAGCAAGATCAATACCGCATGATCACAAAAGATGCGAAGCCTGAAACGGTATATGCCGTTAAACTGATTTTTCGCAAAGATATTGTGATTGATAAAGAAACCTGTACCCAAATAATGGTATGGCGCACCTTCAGTCCTGAACATCAAGATGCCGTTGGTGGTTTTCCCAGACGATTCTTTAGATTTTTGCTTGAAAATTACAATATTATCGTGACAGATGAAGAACAAACAGGTGATGGTAAACGTTTTTGGCAGATCATGATTGCTTGGGCAATGTCTGTTGGCTATTACGTTTATGTATCTGACGGCGGCGAAATGGATCGCCCACTAATGGCAGTATCAAATATGGACGAATTACTTGAAAGATGGGATGCTTTCTGTTGGGGAGGCGATACTGACTTACATCGTCACCGTCTGATTGTTATCAGTAAAGAAGCCTTATCTCAGTAGAGTCATAACAATAAGCAGTATCAGTGCTGCTTATTGTTAACTATCCAATCTTTCAGTCAATATCACAGCGATTGTCTAAGCTATTTATTTGGCTAACCAAGCAATTTTTGCAACCCATAGATAATGCCGAATCCCAATTAGCCCAGCGTCTGTTAATTCTATCAACAATCAACAAGGACGAACTCCCAGCGTATGGCAGATAGCGTAACTTAATTCTGCCCGATTCAGAGTATAAAAATGGAAATCTTTCACCCCTTCGCGGCTGAGAATTTTCACCATGTCCATCGCAATCGATGCGCCAACTAAATTGCGGCTTTCCGGATCATCATCCAGTCCCTCAAACATTCTGGTCATCCAGCTTGGAATACGGACGTTAGTCATTGTGGAAAACCGCTGTAACTGACGGAAGTTCGAGACGGGCAGAATCCCCGGCACAATTTCCACATCAATTCCCGTTGCAACACAGCGGTCGCGAAAACGCAGGTAACTTTCCACATCAAAAAAGAATTGGGTAATGGCGCGATTTGCTCCGGCATCAATTTTGCGTTTCAGGTTAATCAGATCCGACTGAGCGCTTTTCGCTTCAGGATGCACTTCTGGGTAAGCAGCAACGGAGATATCAAAATCCGCTTCTTTTTTTAAGAGTTCAACTAAGTCGGCACCATACATTTCCGGTTTCCCGTTGCTATCGGGTAAATCACCGCGCAATGCCACAATGTGGCGAATACCACTCTCCCAATAATCGTGAGCAATATTACGCAGTTCTTCACGGTTGGCATCAATACAAGTCAAGTGAGGGGCAGCATCAAGGCCGGTTTTGTCTTTAATGCCCTTGATGATGCTATGAGTGCGGCTACGTTCACCGGAATTGGCACCATAGGTTACGGAGACAAATTTAGGCTTCAGTTTGCTTAAGCGTTCGATGGATTTCCACAGGGTTTGCTCCATCGCAGTCGTGCTGGGTGGAAAGAACTCAAAAGAAACACGAATCTGCCCTTCAAGCTCAGCCAAATTCTGATTCAGCGCTTCTCGCTGATTAGCGTGAAAAAAACTCATACCCTGTGTCCTCGTAAATCAGCGGAATATTTTGATCCGCTTACGTTTAGATGCTTAAGTGTTTACATGTCTATACGTTTAGATGTCTAAATAGAATGAGCGAAGCAATATGTTTAGTCAACAGCAAAGTGACTTATCCGAAATGAGGAATATTCAAAATGATCAGGAAAGAAATTCATGTTGGGCAGAGCAAGAGAAACGCCTGATTTAATTGGCCTGTGAACGGAGCTATGCGGATTATGAGTGATGCTGAGAGGAATTAATGAAGTTTTGTGCGATTTTTTTGCCGGAAAATAGCGAAAAACCCCGATGCACTTATCGAGGTTAAAACTTTTACTGGATATTCTCTCCCAATTGTAGAGTAAAAATAATCGTAAAGTTAATGGGCTTGCAGGCAAAAATGCTCAACCAGCTGTGAAATCAATTTTTTGGTCGGCTCAATAAATTCCATACCTAAAAATTCATCGGGCTGGTGTGCCTGTTCAATTGATCCTGGCCCCAAGACTAATGTCGGACACAATTCCTGAATAAAAGGCGCTTCCGTACAATAATTGACGGTTTCTGCTTTCGCTCCCAACAAATTTTCGATCACGCTAACCAATTTGTGATCGGTCGGGCATTGATAACCCGGAATGGGAGGGTGGAGAGGGGTAACGCTTAAACGTCCCGGCCAGCGCTGTTTCACCGGCTCTAGTGCTTTATGCAGTAATTCGTCCATATCCTGCAAGGTCAATCCGGGCAGCGGGCGAATATCCATATGCAGTTCACAGCAGGCGCAGATGCGGTTTGCGGCATCACCACCGTGAATATGGCCGAAATTCATAGTTGGATGAGGAATAACAAATGCTGGATTGTGATAGCGTTCCTGCAAGGTAGTGCGTAATTCCATCAGTTGCGTGATGGATTCGTGCATGAGTTCAAGTGCGTTGACACCGCGTGCGGGATCGCTGGAATGGCCGGATTTTCCCTCAATGCGGATAATATGAGCCAAGTGTCCTTTATGCGCATGGATAGGCTGTAACGATGTTGGTTCGCCAATAATGGCGAAATCAGGCCGAATGGCGGTATTGGCAGCAAAATAACGCGCACCTGCCATCGATGTTTCTTCATCTGCGGTGGCCAGAATGTAAAGAGGATGCGATAACTTGCTGGCATCAATATCTCGCAGTGCATCAATGATAAAAGCAAAGAAGCCTTTCATATCGGCGGTGCCAAGGCCATAAAATTTGTTATCCCGCTCGGTCAGTGTGAAGGGATCTTGTGTCCAGCGCCCTTCATCGAATGGCACCGTATCTGTATGACCACATAACAGTAAACCTCCAGAACCACTACCCAATGTTGCCAGCATATTGAACTTGCCACGGGTTTCAGGAACTGGCTGAATTTCAATGTTAAAACCAAGGTCTTTCAACCAGCCAGCCAGCAGGTTGATTAATATTTCATTGCTTTGGTCCAGTTCAGCATCGGTTGCGCTGATGGAAGGTGTGGCAATGAGCTGATGATATAATTTAATAAATGATGGTAATTTAATATTCACTGTTGACAGCCCTTACTCATGATAGTATCAATATTCATGCATTATAACTGAATATAAATGCAGTAATGTGATTGGGTTACTACTACAAGGTGAATAAGTCCCATGTTGAATACGCTGATAGTTGGTGCCAGTGGCTATACCGGAGCAGAGTTAGCAGCATATCTGCAACGTCATCTCCATGTCCATCTCTCTGGCTTAATGGTTTCGTCTCAAAGTTCAGATGCGGGGAAATGTTTTTCAGATCTCTACCCGCAGTACAAGGGCATTGTTGATTTACCTTTACAGCCGCTGACTGATGTGGCTGAAGCAGTGAATGGTATTGATGTCGTCTTCCTCGCCACTGCCCATGAAGTCAGCCATGATATTGTGCCGATATTTCTACAAGCAGGTTGTACCGTCTTCGATTTATCCGGAGCCTATCGCGTACAAAATACACAGTTTTATTCAAAATACTATGGGTTCGAGCATAAAAATACGGCTTGGCTCGATCAGGCAGTTTACGGGCTGGCGGAATGGCAGGCGGAAAAAATCAAGACTGCCCAGTTGATCGCAGTTCCCGGCTGTTATCCCACCGTCTCTCAGCTTTCATTGAAGCCTTTGCTGGAAAAAAATCTGCTGGATACTGAACAATGGCCCGTCATCAATGCTGTCAGTGGTGTCAGTGGAGCAGGGCGGAAAGCAACAATTAACAACAGTTTTTGTGAAGTCAGTTTGCAGCCTTACGGGGTTTTTAATCATCGTCATCAACCCGAGATCGCGGCACATTTAGGCACCGAAGTCATTTTTACCCCTCATCTGGGTAATTTCTCGCGCGGTATTCTCGCCACGATCACCTGCAAGTTGAAATCAGGCGTAACAGAAGAGCAAATTAGGGAAGTCTACCAGCAGGCGTATCATGATAAACCGTTGGTGCGTCTATACACGGAAGGTATGCCGGCATTGAAAGCCGTCGTGGGTTTGCCATTCTGCGATATTGGTTTTGCTGTTCAAGGACAGCATCTGATCATTGTCGGGGCTGAGGATAATTTGTTGAAAGGCGCGGCAGCACAAGCAGTACAGTGCATGAATATTCGTTTTGGGTTTGCAGAAACTCAGGCATTGCTTTAATTCCGGCAGACTTTAATACCGACAGAGGATAAATCCGATGGAGCCGTTAGTTATCAAATTGGGTGGTGTGTTGTTAGACAGCGAAGAAGCGCTGGCGCGGTTGTTTTCCACATTGCAGTCATATCGGAAGACGCATAAGCGCCCGTTAGTCATTGTACATGGCGGTGGCTGTTTGGTTGATGAACTGATGCAGAGATTGCAGCTACCGATTGTGAAGAAACAAGGCCTGCGGGTAACGCCAGCAGATCAGATTAATATCGTTACGGGGACATTGGCAGGAACTGCTAATAAGACACTGCTGGCTTGCGCGACAAAATACCGATTGCCGGCGATTGGATTGTGTCTGGGAGATGGTGGTGTGGTGCGAGTTTCCCCGTTTGATGAGGAATTCGGTCACACTGGAAAGGCTCATCCGGGTAAACCCGATCTCCTGAAAATTTTGCTGGATGTCGGTTACATGCCAATTATCAGCTCTATTGGCATCACCGAAGAGGGTGAGCTGATGAATGTGAATGCAGATCAGGCGGCAACCGCTATTGCGCAGGTGTTAAATGCGGATCTGGCTTTTCTGTCTGATGTCAGCGGTATTTTGGATGGAAAAGGTCAGAAAATCCCAGAGCTGACAGCAGAAAAAATAAAACAGCTCATTGAGCATGGAATCATAACCAATGGCATGATTGTGAAAGTTAATGCGGCCTTGGAAGCGGCAAAAACGCTGGGGCATCCGGTTGATATTGCAAGTTGGCGACATACGGATCAATTGATTGCATTATTTAATGGCATACCCACCGGTACGCGAATTTCGGCGTAATTGGCTTGGTTTTACCGATTAGTGGCACAGTATTTGGCTGAGATGAACAAAAATAAAAGGTTATCCCTATGACTAAAAGCATTAAAAAAATCGTTCTAGCATATTCTGGTGGTTTAGATACATCTGCGATTATTCCTTGGTTGAAAGAACATTATGGCAATTGTGAAGTTGTCGCGTTTGTTGCTGACGTTGGTCAAAGCCGCGAAGATCTGGAAGGTGTGGAGCAGAAAGCGTTGCGATCTGGTGCGTCGGAATGTCACGTTATCGACCTGCGTGAAGAGTTCATCAAAGAGTATGTTTATCCCGTACTGAAAACGGGCGCACTGTATGAAGGCAGCTATTTGCTTGGTACATCAATGGCACGCCCAATTATTGCCAAGGCACAGGTCGAACTGGCGCTGAAAGTGGGAGCTGATGCTGTAGCTCACGGTGCAACGGGCAAAGGTAACGATCAGGTTCGGTTTGAAAGTACTTACACTGCGTTAGCGCCGCATCTGAAAGTGGTTGCTCCGTGGCGTGAATGGGATCTGCGTTCCCGTGAGGCTCTGCTTGATTATCTGAAAGTCCGCGATATTCCCACCACCGCCACGCTGGAAAAAATTTACAGCCGTGACGAAAACGCATGGCATATCTCAACCGAAGGTGGGGTATTGGAAAGTACATGGAATGCTGCCAATAAAGATTGCTGGGTGTGGACAGCAGAGCCAGAAGATGCGCCGAATGAGCCAGAATATGTCACTGTCACGGTTGAAAAAGGTGAGGTGGTTGGCGTGAATGGTAAGGTGCTGTCACCCTATCAATGCATTAATGCATTAAATGAACTGGGAGCCAAACATGGTATCGGCCGGATCGACATTGTGGAAAACCGTTTGGTAGGCATGAAATCCCGTGGTTGTTATGAAACACCGGGCGGAACCATCATGATGGCCGCATTGCGGGGAATTGAGCAGTTGGTGTTGGATCGCGACAGCTTCAAATGGCGTCAGCAATTGGGGTTGGAAATGTCCTATGTCGTCTACGATGGTCGTTGGTTTGCGCCATTGCGCCAGTCGATTCAGGCTGCTGCGGAAACGTTGGCTGACAGTGTCAGTGGGGAAGTGGTCTTAAAGCTGTATAAAGGCCAGGTGACCGCTGAACAGAAAAAATCGACATACAGTCTCTATTCTGAAGAATTCGCTACTTTTGGAGAAGATGAAGTCTACGATCACCGCCATGCAGAAGGGTTCATTCGCCTCTATTCGCTTTCTTCACGTATTCGTACATTGAACAGCAAAAAATAATTTCTGGGCAATTAACCTTATTAAACAGAGAAAACAGGAACGACATATGGCACTTTGGGGCGGACGTTTCAGTCAGGAAGCCGATCAGCGATTCAAACAATTTAACGATTCTCTGCGTTTTGATTATCGTTTGGCGGAGCAGGATATTATTGGTTCTGTTGCATGGTCAAAGGCGCTGGTTACGGTGGGAGTATTGACTTCCGAAGAACAGCAGAAACTGGAACTGGCGCTGAATGAGTTACTGGGTGAAGTGCGGGCCAACCCCAAGGCCATTTTGCAAAGCGATGCGGAAGATATTCATAGCTGGGTGGAAGGGCAACTTATCGCAAAAGTAGGCGATTTGGGTAAAAAACTCCACACAGGTCGTAGCCGTAACGATCAGGTCGCAACTGATCTGAAACTGTGGTGCAAGGATCAGATAGCCGATATTCAGCAGGCACTTGTGGAGCTGCAACAGGCGCTGGTGATTACGGCGGAGAATAATCAAGATGCGGTGATGCCCGGTTATACCCATTTGCAGAGGGCGCAGCCAGTCACTTTCGCTCATTGGTGCCTCGCCTATGCCGAAATGCTGGGTCGTGATGAGAGCCGCCTGCAAGATGCACTGAAACGGCTGGATGTCAGCCCATTGGGCTGTGGCGCACTGGCGGGAACAGCCTATGATATCGATCGTGAACAATTAGCGTCATGGCTCGGTTTTGCCTCGGCAACACGTAATAGTCTGGATAGCGTTTCCGATCGGGATTATGTTTTGGAGCTGTTGTCAGATGCCAGTATCAGCATGATCCACCTTTCACGCTTTGCTGAAGACCTGATTTTCTTTAACAGTGGAGAAGCGGGCTTTATTGAGTTATCAGATCGGGTAACTTCCGGCTCTTCCCTGATGCCGCAAAAGAAAAACCCTGATGCACTGGAGCTTATTCGTGGCAAATGTGGCCGGGTTCAGGGCGCATTGACGGGCATGATGATAACGCTGAAAGGGCTTCCCCTCGCTTATAACAAAGATATGCAGGAAGATAAAGAAGGTCTGTTTGATGCGCTGGATACATGGCGGGGTTGCCTGCATATGGCGGTGCTGGTGCTGGATGGCATTCAGGTGCAACGCGGGCGCTGTGAGGAAGCGGCAAAACAGGGTTATGCCAACGCGACTGAACTGGCGGATTATCTGGTAGCAAAAGGTGTCCCATTTCGTGAAGCACACCATATTGTTGGTGAAGTGGTGATTGCGGTCATAGCGGAAGGTAAGGCACTGGAAGAACTGTCTTTGTTTGAACTGCAAAAATTCAGTGAAGCTATTTCGCTAGATGTGTATGACGTTTTATCGCTGCAATCCTGTTTGGATAAACGGCTGGCAAAAGGTGGTGTATCACAGAAACAGGTGGCACAGGCGATTGCAGAGGTTAAACAGCGGTTAACAATGGATTAGCCTGAGAACATACTATAAGCCTGCCCAATCCGGCAGGTTTTTCTGTATTAAGTTATAACAAATCTTTTGGTAAAGCGGTGCTGATTTCTGAAGAGGAATATTGTGAGTTTACTGGCCATAAATGAAAGGATGATGTCATAGTAATTTTTTTGATGAATTTGATACGGCGTTTAAGGTGTTGAGTGAACGAGAATATCAGTAGCATTCGGCCGACAGGTCAGGGAATAAGTCGCTGAATGTCTATTCAGCCATAAATATGGGGCAGCTTTCTAATAATAATTTTTTTGATTTCTCATAAGGTATTTCGATAAAAAACGCCTGAAATCACAAGCATTTGATAGTTTTATTCCCTCATGCATATAATGATTTATTGATCAATTCTATCATTGATATCAAATACTGAGGTTGGGAATGAATATCCGCGATCTGGAATACCTTGTAGCGCTTGCCGAATACCGGCATTTCCGCCGAGCCGCTGATTCTTGTCATGTTAGCCAACCGACACTGAGTGGGCAAATCCGCAAACTTGAAGATGAGTTGGGCGTGATGCTGCTAGAGCGCACCAGTCGTAAAGTGCTGTTCACCCAACAGGGAATGTTGCTGGTGGAGCAGGCCAAAACGGTATTGCGAGAAGTGAAAGTCTTGCAGGAAATGGCCTCTCTTCAAGGTGAAAGCATGTCTGGCCCTCTGCATATCGGCCTTATCCCCACCGTCGGTCCCTATATCTTGCCTCTTATCATTCCTGAGTTGCATAAGCTATTCCCCAAGCTGGAAATGTATTTACATGAGGCTCAGACTCAGAACCTGCTGGCGCAACTCGATAGCGGAAAACTCGATTGTGCTATTCTGGCTTTGGTAAAAGAAACCGAAGCGTTCATTGAAGTGCCACTCTTTGAAGAACCGATGAAACTAGCGATTTATGAAGGGCACAGATGGGCGAATAGGACGCATATCAAGATGGAAGAGCTTGCCGGCGAAAAATTATTAATGCTGGAAGACGGACATTGTTTGCGTGATCAGGCGATGGGCTTCTGTTTTCAGGCAGGAGCTAAAGAAGATACTCATTTTAGGGCAACCAGCCTGGAAACCCTGCGTAATATGGTATCAGCAGGCAGTGGGATTACATTGTTGCCTGATTTGGCTGTTCCAAAAGAGAGAAAACGCGATGGTGTCTGCTACCTGGAATGTATCGAACCAGAGCCAGAGCGTACGATTATCTTGGTTTATCGCCCTGGCTCACCTCTGCGCGGTCGCTATGAGCAATTGGCAGAGGCGATTCGGGCTAAAATGGGTGACTATTTCGAAGTTTTTGGAAAAACATCAAAATAACCGATTTAACCCATTGAGTGCAGCAACACGGTAAGCTTCTGCCATTGTTGGATAATTGAAGGTAGTATTGACGAAATATTCGATAGTATTGCCTTCTCCTTTTTGTTCCATAATGGCTTGGCCGATATGGATGATCTCTGCGGCACGTTCGCCAAAACAGTGGATGCCCAGAATCTGTTTTGTCTCACGATGGAATAGAATCTTTATACTGCCAACATTCATACCGGCAATTTGCGCCCTTGCCAGATGTTTGAATTGGGCGCGTCCTACCTCATACGGGATTTTCATCGCAGTGAGTTGCTGCTCGGTTTTACCGACTGAACTGATTTCAGGAATGGTATAAATCCCTGTTGGAATATCTTCCACCAGATGTAGGTTGGCGCTTCCGGTCATGATAGCTTTTGCAGCAATGCGCCCCTGATCATACGCAGCAGAAGCTAGACTCGGATAGCCGATGACATCGCCAACAGCGTAAATGTTTTCATTGCTGCTCTGATAGACGCGATTCACTTTCAGTAAACCACGGCTGTCTGTTTCCAGCCCGACATTTTCCAACCCTAGCTTATCTGTATTGCCGGTGCGGCCATTGGCATACAGTAGACAGTCTGCCTTGACCTTTTTGCCGGATTTCAGATGAACAATCACGCCATCATCAAGACCTTCAATTTTTTCATATTCTTCGTTATGGCGGATGACAGTACCGCTATTCCAGAAATGATAGGACAGGGCATCAGACATCTCTTGATCAAGAAAAGACAGCAGATTATCACGGGTATTGATCAAATCCACCTTAACGCCCAGCCCTCGGAAGATAGAAGCATATTCACAGCCAATCACTCCCGCGCCGTAAATGATAACGTGGCGTGGTTCATGATCCAGTTGCAGGATGGTGTCGCTGTTATAAATACGGGAGTGAGTGAAATCAACATCGGGAGGGCAGTAAGGGCGGGAACCAGTAGCAATGATTATCTTATCTGCACTTAATATATCAACACTATCATCGGCATAACGGACGCTTACACGATGTTCATCAATGAATGTTGCCTCGCCCGCAAACATTTGGCACCGATTGCGTTCATAAAAATCCTGACGCATTTTGGTTTGCTGGCTAATGACAACGTCAGCATGGCGCAGGATTTCAGAAAATGAGGAACGGAGAATGCGGGAGTTATCACTATAGAGGGGGTTTTGATTAAATTCGATAATACGGCTGACAGCATGGCGGAGAGCTTTCGATGGAATTGTACCCCAATGGGTACAGCCACCACCGACATTAATATAACGTTCTATAACTGCAACGTTTTTTCCCTGTTTCACCAGCCCCATTGCTGCTCCTTCCCCTCCGGGACCAGAGCCAATCACAATGGCATCAAAATGAGTATATTGCATAGAGGAAAGACCTGTTTTTACACAAAATAACAACTCTATCTTAACATTACTTGATGTAATAACCTAATGACCATACGGTTTTTATCCTATTACTTAGAAATGAAACCGGAGAATATGGGATAATAGCTTTAAGAGAACAATCACAGCAAACACAGCAGAATCTGATATATTTGCTTCATTATATAGTCGAATGGATATATCAGGATTGTGGTGAGTAACGTAACTGGTGTCAGAGCGAAACAGAAAGAAAAAACCCGTCGTTCCCTGATTGAAGCCGCATTCAGCCAACTCAGTGCTGAGCGGAGTTTCACAAGCTTGAGCCTACGGGAAGTAGCTCGAGAAGCGGGTATCGCGCCTACTTCATTTTATCGGCATTTTCGGGATGTGGATGAACTGGGGCTGACAATGGTGGATGAAAGTGGCTTAATGTTGCGTCAGTTAATGCGTCAGGCGCGTCAGCGTATTGCAAAAGGCGGCAGCGTCATCCGAACCTCTGTTTCAACGTTCATGGAATTCATCGGCAACAATCCCAATGCTTTCCGGTTATTACTGCGCGAGCGTTCCGGTACATCGGCTGAGTTTCGTGCGGCTGTCGCACGGGAAATCCAACATTTTATTGCAGAGCTGGCAGACTACCTCGAACAGGCAAGCCACATGCCGCGTCATTTTACTGAAATTCAAGCTGAGGCGATGGTGACAATTGTATTCAGCGCAGGTGCAGAAGCGCTGGATATTGATGAGGAAAAAAGGCGTCGTCTCGAAGAACGTTTAGTTTTGCAACTCCGCCTGATTTCCAAAGGAGCTTATTATTGGTATCGGCGGGAACAAGAAAAAAAGACTGTCCTTAAAACCTCTTGAATAATAATGAAAGGAGAATAATACGATGGAACAATACCGCCAAGATAAAAGCACTATGTTGCTGGCTCTTATCGTTGGATTGGCAACACACGGAACTTTCTCAGCATTTTTCAACTCGCTTGTGCCTTTTTCAATTTTCCCGATTATCGCACTGGTATTATCTCTGTATTGCCTCCATCACCGTTATTTGAATTATCCAATGGCAGATGGATTACCAAAGTTGGCGGCCGGCTGCTTTTTCTTAGGAATCTTCATTTACAGCGCCATCATTCGGGTGGAGTATCCAGAAATTGGTTCTAATTTCCTGCCTGTCGTGATTGATACTGCTTTAGTATTTTGGATTTACAGAAAGGTCAAAGGGCGTAAACAACAAGCTATTCTCACTTCAGAAAGCCATGGCTGATTATTTTCCTGATAACGGCTGAACGAACAACGCCACAAATTGATTACTGTGGCGTTTTGGTTTTTCAACTAGTTTTTCAGCTATAGTAGATGGCGATTAATTACGTTTTTCCAGTAATACACCACACTCCATATGGTGCGTATAAGGGAATTGATCAAAGAGTGCCAGCCTGCTTATTTTATGGGTTTGTGTCAGTGTTTCCAGATTCTGGCTAAGTGTTTCTGGATTACAGGAAATATAAAGAATCTGTGGATATCCCTGTACCATTTTAACTGTTGCATCATCTAACCCGCTGCGTGGAGGATCAACAAAAATGGTTTCACATCGATAACTTTTTAGATCAATGCCATGCAGTCGGTTAAATTCCCGCTCTCCATTCATTGCTTGAGTAAACTCTTCTGCTGACATACGGATAATTTGCACATTATCAATTTGGTTCGCTTCAATATTAAATTGCGCGGCAGCAACCGAAGGTTTGGCAATTTCTGTCGCCAGTACGCGATCAAAATTCTGTGCCAATGCCAGAGAAAAATTGCCATTACCACAATATAGCTCAAGTAGATCTCCCTTGGCACCTTTAGTAATACCCATCGCCCATTCCAACATATGAATATTGATGCTGGCATTCGGCTGAGTGAAACTGTTTTCAACTTGACGGTAAATCATCGTTTTACCCGCAATCGGCAGTTCTTCATCAATATAATCATGGTCGAGCATGATCTTGGTTTTTGACGCTCGCCCGATCAGCTGAACATCAAATCCATTCGCTTTTAATTGATCACGTAGTGTGATGGCATGCTCGCGCCATTCATCATTCAACTTTTTATGATAAAGCAGAGAGACAATAATTTTGTTGCTGAGGGTTGACAGATAATCCACTTGAAACAGTTTATGACGCAAGAGAGAATTATCTTTCACGCCAGCAATGATTGCCTGCATCATCTGGTTAATCAGCTCATTGGCAACCGGAAATTGATCAATACGAATACGTTGTTTGGTCTGCTGGTCAAACATAATGTGGTAAAGATCATCTTGCTCATGCCAGATGCGGAATTCAGCGCGCATTCTGTAATGTGATGCAGGGGAACGGAAAACCTCAGGCTCAGGTGCACTAAATGGCATCATCATTCCTTTCAGACGATGGACCTTTTCCATCAATTGATTTTCATAATCTTCCGTTGGCAAGACATTCTGCATTATCTGGTTCTCGTATGGTCGCGTTAAGAAAAATTTCCGAGCGGCATTGTAGGGAAAGTGCAAAGGATGTCCAGTTTTCTGGCACATGAGCCTCTTTTTGATAGGGGGTCATTCTGGACTGTCTCCCGCCTTCATCGTAGCATGACACTTTATTCGCTAGATTCAATATAGTTAGATGCCATTCTCTCATGACAAATAACAAACGTATCCTTTTATCTGCTGCTTCTGTGGCAGTGTTTTCTAGCTGGAGCCATTTTGCAGCTGCTGATAATCAAGATCCACTGGTGGTGACCGCGAACCGCTTTAAACAGCCTATTTCTTCAGTTTTAGCACCAATGACGGTGGTAACCCGCGAAGAGATAGATCGCTGGCAATCCAGCAGTTTGGTTGACGTCCTACGTCGCCTACCCAGTATTGATATTGCGCAGAATGGGGGAATAGGGCAACACGCTTCTTTATTTGTTCGAGGTACGGAATCACATCATACATTGGTGCTAGTAGATGGTATTCGCTTAAATCAGGCGGGTATCACGGGCGCGGCCGATTATAGCCAGATACCGCTTTCAATGGTGCAGAGAATTGAGTATATCCGCGGCGCTCGTTCTGCCGTATATGGTTCTGATGCCATTGGTGGGGTAATCAATATCATTACCAAGCGAGAGCAACAGGGAACAACATTGAATGCAGGTATCGGCTCGCATGGATACCAGAACTATAATGGTTCGACCCAACAAAAGCTTGGCGAGAATACCCTATTGACCGCAGCGGCTGGGTATACCTATACCAAAGGATTCGATGTGGTGGCTGGTGGCAGTACGGGTGGGCATCGTCAGCCGGATCGCGATGGTTTTATGAGCAAAATGCTGTGGTTGGGCGTTGATCATAAATTTAATGATCAGTTCAGTGGGTTTGCCCGTGTGCATGGGTTGAATAACCGAACGGCTTATGATGCCTATTATGATAGTTACAATCAGATGCTGATAGATACTCGAGAGCTATCCAGTCGTACTTATGATGCAGGCCTTCAATTTACACAGGGAATTTATTCTGCCCAATGGATTGCCAGTTACAGCCATGTCAAAGATTACAACTATGATCCCAAATATGGGCGTTATGGCAAAGGCTCCAGCCTAAGTAACTCCAAACAATACAATGTGCAGTGGGGAAACTCATGGCAAGTAGGTCATGGGGCAATTAGCGGTGGTGTTGACTGGAAAAGAGAATCGGTTGCGGCAGGTTCGAATAATATTCCTGTACAAAAAGACGTAGATAACACCGGCCTGTATTTGACGACACAGCAAAAGATTCATGATGTCACGCTGGAAGGTGCTGTTCGTTCAGACCGTCATTCTGAATATGATTGGAATACCACATGGCAAACTGGCATGGGTTGGGAATTCATTGATGGCTATCGGTTGATCGTCTCGTATGGAACCGCATTTAAGGCTCCGACACTGAATCAACTCTATAGCAAATGGGGAAATGAAAGTCTCAAACCAGAAAAAAGTAAACAGTGGGAAGGTGGAATTGAAGGATTAACTGGGCCACTTAATTGGCGCTTATCTGTTTATCATAATGATATTGAACAATTGATAAATTTTGCCAATAACCGCTATGAGAACATTGGTAAGGCAAAAATCAAAGGTGTTGAATGGACGGGAACCATGGATACCGGAATATTCCAGCACCAATTGACATTACAGTATGTTGATCCGCGTGATGGCAATAATAAGCGGTTAGCTCGCAGGGCTAAACAGCAGGTTAAATATCAATTAGATTGGGAGTTATACAATATTGATTGGGGAGTAACTTATCAATATATCGGTCAGCGCGATGATGCAGATTATAGTGTTTATCCTCCGAAGCCCCTTAAATTGGGTGGCGTCAGTTTATGGGATATCAGCGCATCATACCCAATCACTAACCACCTCACAATCCGTGCTAGAATAGCAAATCTGTTTGATAAAAATTATGAGACAGCGTATGGCTATCGCACCCCAGGCCGAGAATACTTTCTCACTGGAAGCTACAACTTCTGATTTACCTAAAACCGCCCGACCAACGATTCTAGTTTTTGATTCAGGTGTGGGCGGTTTATCTGTATACCAAGAAATTCGACAATTATTGCCGGAGCTCCACTATATATATGCTTTCGATAATGAAGCGTTTCCTTATGGAGAAAAAACGGCGGAAGTGATCATTGAGCGGGTCGTTCAGGTTGTCGATGAAATTCAGAAAAGACACCCCCTCGCTATTGTCATCATTGCCTGTAATACAGCTAGCACGGTTAGTTTGCCGGCATTGCGCGAACGTTTTTCCTTTCCCGTTGTTGGTGTTGTGCCCGCAATCAAGCCTGCGGCAAAGTTGACTTGTAACCGAGTAATAGGATTATTGGCGACACGGGCTACAGTCAATCGCGACTATACCAAAGAATTAATTACAAGATTTGCCACGGATTGTCAGGTTCATTCTATAGGCTCTGCAGAACTGGTAGAGTTAGCCGAACGAAAGCTGCATGGTGAGAAGATCCCACTGGAAATATTGGAAAAAATTCTCAAACCGTGGTTGAGAATGAAAGAACCGCCAGATACTGTCATCTTAGGTTGTACTCACTTCCCCCTGATTGCAGAAGAGCTTTCACAAGTTTTGCCTGATGGCACACGATTGATTGATTCTGGAGCTGCTATTGCGCGTAGAACGGTGTGGTTGGTGAAGAACCAAAATAATTTATTTTTAACAACAGCGGATAATTTGGCTTATTGCACAAAAATAGACCTAAATAGCGAGGCTCTGCGACCCGTATTACGAGATTATGGCTTCCTTACGCTGGAAAAACTAGCAACTTAAGTAGAATTTGTTGTAATAATCATCAATCGGTAATTTTTTTCAAAAAAACTATTGTCAGGGGCCGAAAAGTCCCTATAATGCGCCACCACTGACCGACGCTGAGCGAAGACACGCCGCGGAGGACAGCGAGCGACAAGCCCCGAAATAAAGGCTTGACACTCAGCGAGGAAAGCGTAAGATACGCAGCCTCACGACACGGAGGAACACTCCGGTCGGCATGCTCTTTAACAATTTAATCAGACAATCTGTGTGGGCACTCACAAGACATTATCGA